>CAJMRN010000001.1 GCA_905215815.1 uncultured bacterium
ACCAAGTACCGCCTCAACACGGCATAATCAGGATAGAGCTGTGACAGCACACGATTAACCTGAAGCTCCGTATAACTTGTATTTAATTCAAAGAAAGAGACGGCCCATAGCAGCATGATTCTTTTATAGCTTTCCTTTTTTGGAATTGAAACCAGCTCGCCATTCTTGAGAAATCGTTTTTTAAAGTCTATTAGCTCATCCATTCACATCCTCCATTTCATACGCATCTAATACTAAAAATGCATACGCTTTAGGTCATCGCATTCGGCTTCTTTATTCGAACTAAACTCGAACTAATCTAAATGATTTGCTCAAACACTCTTCGAAAGCTCGTTTTTCACTCTGAGTAAAATGCCCTTCCCAGTCAGTCCACGAACAGGAAGGCAACTCACAGCGAGCGGAGTCGAAGCCCTCTGCCGTCGGTCGTTCAAAATGCACGACAACCTTTTCGATATCCTCATCTGCAATCAGGTCAGAATGAACGACCTCGGTACCGTCTTCGAATGTCATATACGGGTACATCACGTAAACCACCTCGCAATCGTAAATCCAGTTTAGCATCAAGCTATTGCACCAAAGACAGCAAGCCCCCCTTGATGAGTTGATGGTATCTGTTAAATGTCACGTACGATTCACATCTGGTGGGTACCCTGATGGCTGCATGAAACGAAGCAGATTTACACCGGGAGGACCCCGTATGACAACCAAGTACACTGACGCGCCGCGCACGCGCGTCATGACACCGGCCGCGCTCAACAACGGCGTTCACGAAAACCATTCCATCGGACAGACCATGGCCATCGCGCCCAAAAAGGGCCTGTTCGATGACATTTCCATTCCCCAGATCATCGCCGGCGCCGCAGCAGCCGCCACAAGCGTCGCGCTTGCTTCCAAGATCGGTATCGCCGGATCGGTGATCGGTGCCGCCGTGAGCTCGGTCATCACCGTTGTGTCCTCGCAGGTCTACCGCCACTTTATCTCTGCCAGCGCCAAAGCCCTCAAAGGTACGCACGCCGACGTCGACTACCCCGCCGGCGCCTATGAGCCCGTTGAATTTAATGCCGAGGAGCACCTGGGCGGCGCCGCGACTACGCAGGAGATGCGCCAGATTGCGGGGCGCGCGACCACGGCGCGCGTTGCCCCCGACAGCTTGCGCGCCAAGGCGGCGGCAGAGCGCAGCCAGACGCAAAAGAAGGTCATCGTCTTCTCGATCGCCATCGCAATCGTCGCGGTCATTGCCTGTGCCGGCGCCATCCTTATCACCACCGCCGGTGAGGGTCTGGGCGAGCGCCCCGAGCCGATTCTGTCGTCGCGCACGACCGAGCACGACGCGGATAGCACTGGTCAATCGCAAAGCCAGCAGGACGACTCGCAGGGCACCTCCGCATCCACCGACTCGTCCTCGAACACCCCCGATCAATCGCAGGGCGTCGATTCTTCCGTGAACAACAGCGGCACGCAATCCGGCACGACCGACTCAAGCCAAACGACTGACAGCTCGCAGCCGAGCACGGGCGACCAGACAAGCGACAATACATCGGGCACGGGATCTACCGACAACAGCAGCACTAACAGCTCGAGCGGAACCGCGTCCGGCACGGCATCTGACAGCTCGAGCCAAGGCACGGCGTCGGGCAACTAAGCACGCTTGCCTCTCATAGATAACCGACCTGTATAACGGGCGCGAACCGGCAACGGTCGCGCCCGTTTGCCTTGGGCGCCGAGGTGGCACGCCCCGTGCGATGGTAAGATGCTTTGGTGTGTAAAGAGGAGATTTGCCATGAGCAAGACAATAGTTAAGCCCACGCTATCGCTGGGCAACCACATCTATCTATATCGTCTGCTGCGCGATGCGATTGGGTGCGGCAAGCAAACGTTTATGACGCAGGTCGAGGAGACGCTCGCCGCCGGCGACATGGCCGCTTATGACCTGGGCTTCGAGTCCACGCGCGAGCTGCTCGAGGAGCTCGATGACTGCATCAAGCTGACCGTCTTTAAGGGCGGTCGCCTGTATGCCACCGTCATCGCCAACGAGGCCTGGGATGCCGCCCTTGCCAAGGGCGAGGACAAGCCCAAGGCAACCAAGGGAGCCAAGCAGTCCTACAAAAAGAAAAAGCGCGGCGAGAAGGACCTCAAGGCCGTGCGTCCCAAGCACGTTAAGCGTCCCGAACCCGTAGTTGAAGCTGCGCCTGAGCCCGAGCCCGAGCTCGAAGTCACTATTGAGGTAACAGCAGAAGCCGAAGCCGAAACCGCCGCCACGACCGATCCCGAAGTCATATCCGAGCAGGAAGCCACTGCGGAGCTCAACGAAGCTCCCAAGTCGACAACCGAAGAAGCCGCTAACCAACCCGAGACGCCTGCGTTCCAAAACGGCGATGTCTTTGACAACGAGGCCGAGGACAATCAGTCCGACGAGCCCGCCGATCAAGGCGCTACCGAGTCGGCGCCGAGGCCCGAGACGCCGCAGCCCGCCATCTCGCTCACGGTCGTCTATGACCCCGAGAACGCCAACGCCGGCATCACCACCATGGCATCCACGCCCATCGAGGCAAAGCCGAGCGTCGAGAACGAGAACGCGACGCAGGTTGAGGTTGAAACTGCAGCTGCAGGCGCGCCCGCCGCCGTGAAGCCTGCAGATTCCACGATCAAGCCGAAAACGACGCCGGAGCCCGCACCCGTCATCGAATCCGTGCCCACCTCTGCTTGCGACCAAATTTCCGCACCGGCACCGGCTTCGGTACCCGCAGCGGCCCCAACCCCCGCGTCTGCAGCGCCCGCCATCCCCGAGGACTTCCCCGTCGATTTCGCAACCGAGGTCTTCTGCCCCGGCCCGCTTCTGCACCAGCTGTCGACCTATCTCCCCTACGGCGCTGACACGCTCGGCATCGTCGGCGAGTACTACTGGATCGCCCGCGAGCGCGGTACCATCGAGGCCGCGCGAAACCGCGCAAGCTTCCCCCTGCGCTATACGCAGGCCGGCGAGCGCCACGAAGTCACCGTGCGCATCCGCCGCAACACCACCGGCGGTCTCGGAGCCGCCTGGACCATCGATAAAGTCGAGCCTTCTACCAAGTAACAAAAAGGGACGATAACCCTCAAGGTTATCGTCCCTTTCTCGTTAGGTCACCTGAGCTCGACTAATCGCGCGTCAGCTTACGGTGAATACGATGCGGCTGGGCTGCGTCCTCGCCCAGGCGCTCGATGCGGTTGGCCTGATAGGCCTCGAAATTGCCCTCGAACCAATACCAGTTGCCCGGATTCTTGTCGGTGCCCTCCCACGCCAGAATGTGCGTGGCGACGCGGTCCAGGAACATACGATCGTGGCTAATGACCACCGAGCAGCCCGGGAACTCGAGCAGCGCCGCTTCGAGCGAAGACAGCGTCTCGACGTCGAGGTCGTTCGTGGGCTCGTCGAGCAGCAGCAGGTTGCCGCCCTGCTTGAGCGTGAGTGCCAGGTTCAGACGGTTGCGCTCGCCACCGGAGAGTACGCCAGCGCGCTTCTGCTGGTCCTGGCCCTTAAAGCCAAAGCTCGCCACATAAGCGCGGCTCGGAACCTCGGTCTCGCCGACCATCATGTGGTCCAGGCCGTCCGAGACGACCTCCCACAGGTTCTTATCGGGGTCGATGCCGGAACGGTTCTGGTCGACGTAAGAAATCTTGACGGTCTCGCCCACCTCGAGCTCGCCCGAAGTCAGCGGCTCCAGACCCACAATCGTCTTGAACAGCGTGGTCTTACCGACGCCGTTGGGGCCGATGACGCCCACGATGCCGTTGCGCGGCAGGGTGAACGAAAGGTCGTCGATAAGCACGCGGCCATCGAACTCTTTGTGCAGGTGATGGGCCTCGAGCACCTTGTTGCCCAAACGCGGGCCCACAGGGATGCGGATGTCGGTCCAGTCGAGCTTCTGGCTTGCGCGGGCCTCGGCCTCCATCTCCTCGTAGCGAGCCAGACGGGCCTTGTTCTTGGCCTGGCGAGCCTTGGGCGAGCTGCGTACCCACTCGAGCTCGGCCTCCATGCGCTTGGCGAGCTTGGCATCGCGGTTGCCCTGCGCCTCGATACGGGCGGCCTTGGTCTCCAGATACGTGGAGTAGTTGCCCTTGTAGGGATAAAGGTGACCGCGGTCGACCTCGCAGATCCACTCGGCAACGTTATCCAGGAAGTAGCGATCGTGTGTGACGGCAAGCACCGCGCCCTGGTAGTTGTGCAGGAAGTGCTCGAGCCACAGGATCGACTCGGCGTCCAGGTGGTTCGTGGGCTCGTCGAGCAGCAGCAGGTCGGGAGCCTCGAGCAGCAGCTTGCACAGGGCCACGCGACGGCGCTCGCCGCCAGAGAGCACGTTGACCGGCATGTCGGAATCGGGCAGCTGCAGGGCGTCCATGGCCTGGCCGAGCTTGGAATCGATATCCCAGCCGTCGGCGGCATCGATCTCGTCCTGGAGCTTGCCCATCTCGGCCATGAGGGCGTCCATGTCGCAGTCCGGGTCGCACATCTCCTCGCCGATCTTGTTGAAGCGATCGACCTTGGCGATCATGTCGCCAAATGCCATGCGCACGTTCTCGATGACGGTCTTGTCGTCGTCGAGCGGCGGCTCCTGCTGCAGGATGCCCACGGTGTAGCCGGGGGTGAGCCTGGCATCACCGTTGGAGACCTCCTCGATGCCGGCCATGATCTTGAGCAGGGTCGACTTGCCCATACCGTTGGGGCCCACGACGCCGATCTTGGCACCGGGGTAGAAGCTCAGGGTCACGTCGTCAAGGATTACCTTGTCGCCATGGGCCTTGCGAGCCTGATACATCTGGTAGATAAACTCCGCCATTTGCCTGTTTTATCCTTTCTACCTGCTGTTTCCCTATTCTTGTTTCGCTTTAGTGGAAACGAAATGAGAAAACCAGCTCTGAAACGTAACGAAAAAGGGGCATGGTTGCCCACGCCCCCCCTAATACTACCTGGGAAAAGTCCCCCGGAACACACCATGAACTGCGTACGCTAGTTTTCCGCAACCTTAGCGAACGGCTCGCTGCGATTTGCGCCACAGCAGATACGAGTAGACGTAGACGGCTCCGACCGAACCAAACGCCAGAACCGCAATCACCGCGGCGACGACTTCACTCGAAAGCACGCTACCCACAACGCCCATCACTATCAAGCCGACACCCAGCACCATAAAGCAGGCACCGCCAAAGCGCTGCGTACGGCGCCATTTCTCGGGATCGGCAAGCGCCCAAGGTGTCTTGATACCGAGCGTATAGTTCTGCTTCACACGCGGCAAGTAGTTGCCTACGCCGATGAACAGCAAACCGACAACACCGGAAATAAGCACGTTGACCGAACCGACCGCCGGCACCACGCCCCAGACTGTAAGCTCTCCCAGCCAGCTTATGGCGCACATGAACAAGGTGAAGGCGATTACGAAGCCCTGGTAGAACTTGCCCGAGGTTCGATATGCCTCACCTTTGGGGTCGATGCGCGGCACCACGCAGAACATTGCGAGAAGCGCCAGAGGCAGCACGCCGAGCGCGGAGGCCATCCAGCTAGGACCCCAACCGTCGACGGCGCCGTTCGCGCCCCAGTGCGTGGGAATCTGCGCAGGCAAGCTCGGCATCACCATGAGGTGCGCTACGACATTGGCGACGCACAGAGCGACCAGCGCAATCCACACGCGCGACGATACCCCCGTGGGGTGAATGCCCTTGTTTTCGTTATTCATCCTTATCACCTTCCGTGTTTGTAAAGCCCATAAACCAACCGATCAAGTCCTGCATGACGGTGGTGTTTAAGCTGTAAACGATGTTTTGGCCATGGCGCTCGTCGGTCACCAACCCGGCGTTTTTGAGCGTCGCCAAGTGATGGCTTAGCGACGGCTTACTGATATCGAAATGCTCGGCAAGCTCCCCCGCCGTGCAATTGCCCTCGCGCAGCAACTCCAAAATGCGCCGTCGCGTTGGATCGACAAGCGCCTTAAAACCCTCTCCCGGCATAAGACCTCCTCTCATCATCTCTCATGACGCGCACACTATACTCGATATTTAGATGTTTGTCTAACTATCTAATCTTACACTCAAAAAATAGCCGCCCCCGCGCAATGCGAAGACGGCCACTTCTCACGCCATAAACGTGTTTCGGAGTTGGCTAACCCGCGGCAACGGGTGCCATCTGCTTCGATCTTATGCGAATCCCGACCCCATTTCAACAAGCCCCAAGGGCTCAAATGAAATCGCGATAATACCTATAATGACGATAGCTAAAACACGATTCGCTTCCCCATCGGAGGATGTCTATGACCGAAACTGCTGCTCTCGTCGAGACGCGCGATACCAAGCTCGAGATCATCATGGGCCGCGAGGCACTTAATAAACTCGCCAACGCCACGGTGTTGGTGCTCGGCTGCGGAGGCGTGGGCTCCAATTGCTGCGAGGCACTTGCCCGCGGCGGCATTGGTCATTTTGTAATTCTGGACAAGGACATCATCGCGCCCAGCAATATCAATCGCCAGGCCATCGCCTTTCACAGCACCATCGGCAAGCGCAAGGTTGACGTGATGGAAGCCATGATTCGCGATATCAATCCCGCCGCCACCGTTATCAAGCACACCGAATACCTGCTGAGCGACAACATCGACGAGTTCTTCGCGAGCGTTTTGGAGCAAACAGACGGCAAGCTCGACTACGTCGTCGACGCCATCGACACCATCTCGGCCAAGCTCACCATTGCCAAATATGCTCAGGACCACGACATTCGTTTGGTTAGCTCCATGGGCGGGGCCAACAAGCTCCATCCCGAGTGCCTCCGCTTTGCCGACATTTTCGATACGGTACGTGACCCCATGAGCCGCATCATGCGCAAAGAATGCAAGAAGCGCGGAATCAAGAGTCTACATGTACTGTTTAGCTGCGAGGAATCGGTTAAGACACAGCCCCGCGACCCTTCCAATATCCACGAGCGCACCGAGTTGGGCACCGCCAGCTTTATGCCGCCCATCATGGGTCAGATGATTGCCGGCGAGGTTATCCGCCAGATCAGCGGCCGCGGTACCGAGCGCGTGCGCGCCGATGGCCAGCGCTTGGACTAGCGGAGCGCGCCGAGATGGAGCCCCGATTATTTGATGCACATTGCCATCTTGATTTAATGGCTCACCCGGACGCTGTTGCCGATGAGGCAACGGCGCTGGGCTTGGGTCTATTTGATTGCGGCGTCGATCCACGCGACTTCGCTAACGCACATGGACGAACCCGTCGCCCTCCTACCGTCATCAAGGGCATCGGCCTCCATCCCTGGTGGCTCGCCGACGAGCGATGCGGCAACGCAGAAATTGACCTACTCTGCCAAATTGCCGCGCAAGAGCGTTTTGTTGGCGAGGTCGGGCTCGACTTTTCCGCTCGTTTTGCCGGAAGTGAGCCGCTACAAATACAGGCATTTGACCGGCTCTGCGATACACTCGTGCAGTGCCCTCTTGCCGGGCGCGTGATATCAATTCACGCCGTTCGTTCAGCAGGAGCCGTACTGGACGTCCTCGAATCGCATGGACTACTCATCCCAAACTCCGACTCCCCCGTTATCATCTTCCACTGGTTTAGCGGCACTTCGGACGAACTCGTCCGCGCGCGTAATGCGGGCTGCTATTTTTCCGTCAACGAACGCATGCTCGCCACCAAGCGCGGTCGCGAATATGCCCGACAGATTCCACTCGACCGTCTACTGCTCGAGACCGATGCGCCAGCCGAACCAAACATAGAGACAAGCGCGCAGTCGCTCATCAAATCGCTCACAAGGACCTCGATGCGCATTGCCTCACTCAAAAACTGTGAAGCAAAGCGCATCGAGTCGGCAGTTTTAGCAAATGCGCACTATGTTTTTGACCTTCGCTGCCTTCGCTAACCCCTAGTGGGCAAAAATGCTAAATATGAGTACTGTTACCGGAATGGATACATTACTCATATTTGGCATGTTTTGCACACGAGGTCCCGGGGAGGATCCTGCACCTCCCCGGGACCGCTCGGCTATTCGACGATTGGTGCTCCGTGGCCCCAAGAACCTTCCATGCCGCACACGGTCGAGGCAAACCCGGCAGCAAAGTCGAGCGCGCGCTCGATAGCCTCGGCGCCATCCTCACCACGCTTGGCGGAATCGAGATAGCACATCAAAAACGAGGTGAGGAACGAGTCGCCCGCCCCCATGGTGTCCTTCATGTCCGTTACCGGTTTAGCCAGCTGGCGGTAATAACGCTCGCCGTCGTAAGCAATGCAGCCCTCGGCGCCCGCCGTAGCCGACACAAAACGCGGACCCAAGCCCTTCACCCATGCCAGACGCTCGCGAATCTCGTCCTCACTCGCGGCATCCGCCGCACTAAAGAAGGCAAAATCGACGTAGGGTGCAATCTGCTCGTAGTACTCGTCGGTGGAGTCGTCCGAAAAGTCAAAAGAGACCGTGACGCCCGCAGCCTTCAGCTTGGGCAGCTCGCGCTCGGTAAAGCAATAGTTGCCCGAATGAACCACATCGAACTGCTTCATGTACGAAAGGTCAAAGCGATCGAGGACATAGCGCGCATCGCCACGGATACCGCCCTCGTTGGAGCCAAGGAAGACACGGTCACCGTCAACAACGGTCACGCGAGCCGCTCCGTTCTCGCCAATCATCTGCTCACACTTGTCAAGCTCGATACCCTCATCCTCGAGGCTTGCAATGACATGCTCGGCAGCGGCGTCATTGCCAAAAATGCCCATGTATGCGGAGCGTGCGGCACCGCATTTCTTGGCATAAACGGCGAAGTTCACCGCGTTGCCGCCAGGATACATGGTGTGGATATGCTCGTAGCGATCGACGACGTTGTCGCCAAATCCGAGCGCGTTAACGTTAAATGCCATGGTATTTACCCTTCTAGTACTCGACGACGCCCATGTAGCGACGGAAATCGGGATCATGGTCAAACACCTTGCCGCGTGCGGCACGCAGCTCGCAGTTCATGGCGTAGAACAGCACCGGGTCCAGATAGGCACGGACGCTCGCCGGCACGTCTTCCATACCGTACTCCTTGGCATCGAGCACCATCAGCGTATCGGTATGCGTCTTAAGGAACGCCAGGGCGCGCTCATCCATAGCACGGCACTCGCTGGAGCCCATCTGCAGGAAGTAAAAAACGCCATCCTGAGTAGCCTCGAAGGGGCCATGGAAGTACTCGGCAGAGTGGATGTAGCTGCAGTGCTGCCACTGCATCTCCATAAGAGAGCAGATAGCGAAACCGTAGGTCTGGCTAAAGTTGGGACCGCTGCCCAGAATGTAGAAGAACTCGTGCTCCTGGCAAAGCTTGGCAAAACGATCGCCCAGCTCGGCATTTACCTTCTCACGTGCCGGGGGAAGAATCTTATCCATCTCGGCGATACCGGCATACATATCGGCAAGATCGGCGTAGCCCTCCTGCTGATCGAGCAGCTCGGCCGCAAGCGACAGCGAAATGCCAGCGGGGACCTCGGCCTGCGGCACGCCCTCGCCCCACGGGTAGACCCACGTGGTCCACTTGCCGGAGTCGATCTTGGATCCAGCGTTGTCGGTCTGGGCGATCACCGTAGCGCCGGCTGCAAGGGCAATCTCGCAGCCCTCGACGACCTCCGGGGTATTGCCACTGTGGCTGCAAGCGATGACCAGGGACTTCTCGCCCAGACGACGCGGACGCATAATGTCGAATTCACGCGCGGTATAGATATACGAAGTGAAGGTGGTTGCCTCGCGCTGCAGAAGCTCATGAGCCGGGATCAAATCGATCATGGAGCCACCGCAAGCAATCCAGTAGACGCTGTCGAACTTGCCCTTCTCGGCAATTGCCTCTTTGATCAGATCGTGTGCGTTCATATCCAGTTCCTTTCTTGTTTAGGCCGCAATCAATGACGTTGGTTGCGTGGCCGATAGTTGTTTTAGTCAATCAGATATTTCTCGAATGCGGCCATGTTCTTGGCATCTGCCGCCGCCGGGTCATCGTAGTAACGACCGTCCGTGATTTCCTGGCCCAGTATGCCGTCGAAACCATGGGCGTTGAGTGTGGCGACGAAGGCGTCCATATCGTGCTTGCCATCGCCCCATACCAGATGTCCATACGGGTCACCGTCGATAAAGTGCATCTCGTGAATTGCCCCATCACCAAAGGCGGCAAACCAGTCCTCGAGCGTCTCGCCCGCAACGCCCATCGCGGTTGTATCAACCATGGGCTGTAAGTACGGGCTCGCGACCTCGTCAATCATGCGCTTCGCATCGGAAACCGTCGTCACAAGGTTGCTCTCCTCGGGACGCAGGCTTTCCATCGTAAGCACCAGACCGTGCTCGCCGGCATACTCCGCCAGAATGGACAAGTGCTCGCGACTGCGCTTCCAGGCTTCCTCGCGGTCCTCGTCCCAGTCGCCCCAGCCCGAGTTGATGGACATACGGTCGCACCCAAGTACCTCGGCAAGCTCAATGCCGTGCTTGAAGTACGCCAGGCTGCGCTGTTCATGCAGCGGTTTGCGTGCGCAGTACTGCCAAGGATAGACAACATTCTCGGGGCACAGAGTACGATACCTAAGCCCACGGTCTGCAGCCTTTTTCGCCAGGACCTCAGCCTCAAAGTAGCCCGTATGGTCGAGCGTCACATGCGGCTCTGCGCACCACAGCTCAATGGACTCAAAGCCCAAACGCTGCTGCACATCAAGGAAGTAATCGAGCGACCACATGATGTAGTGGATATTCATGCCCGCAATCTGCTCGCGGCGCAGCGTCGGTTTGGATTCAAACATCTTATGCCTCCTTATTTCGATCGAACACGATTTGTCCGTCCGACATCGTTATATCAACCGCAAGATCGCGTGCGTCGCGATAATCGAGGTCAAACACATCCCGATCGAGCACGCAGATATCGGCAAGCTTGCCGACCTCGAGCGTACCCAGCTCGTCTTCGCGCATCAGGTCGTACGCGCCCCCGGCAGTCCAAGCGCGCAAGAGCTCGACAAGCGTCAGCGCGTTGGCCTCATTCACGGGCAGTCCGTCGTCGAAGTATCCGCCGCACGCACTGTAGATTGACTCGCCCAGGCTCGGGATCAGCAGCGGCAAATCCGTGCCACAGCACACTGTGCATCCGGAATCTTCCATGCCGCGGCGATTCCAGCTGTGCAAAAGTCGCGTCTCGCCGATTTGTCGACGCATCATCGACAGGCAATCCTCGCGCCGGTCCAGCGTCAGAATCTGCGGATAGACCTCGCAAATTCCACCCAACTTGCCAAACTCGACAAGATCGGTCGGATCAGAGTTCTCGAGATCGGTAATCGCATGGCGACGAAGCATCCGTCCATGCTCGTCTCGAGGCAGCGAGGCATAGAGCGCCACGGTGCGGCGAACGGCGCCATCGCCCTGGCAATGCAAGGAATATCGGAAGTCGTCAGCATCAATTGCACGCAGCTCGTTCTCAATCAGATCCCACTCTGGCTCCTCGACGACCGTCTTGCCGGCAGCGCCCGCATCGGCCGTGTCTTCATAGGGGTCAATCATCTCGGCAAGCCCCGCCCATACGCCGCGATCGGTCATACGGTTGAAGCCAGAAAAACGAACGAACGGTCCCCGGAAGCGCTCTCGTGCCTCGCGAGCATATGGCAGATTTGCACCGGCACCCACCGGCTGCGACATCATAGAGACGCGAACCGTCAGCTCTCCAGATTCCTCACGGCGAGCCATTTCGTCGGCAAAGCCGTAGTAGTCATCAAACGCCATCTCCTTGATGGCGGTAACGCCGCGCTCGTTAAGCATGCTCATGTAGTCCGAATACCCGGCACGCACCTCGGGCAGCGCGAGGAAATCGCTCATCATGCGCCAGATCTTCTCGGCATAGCACGCCTGCGGCGTAAAGCCGTATCGCGCACTGGCGGCAGCATTGAGAACACAGGTCTCCGCGCCCGGTGTAAAGCAGACGACAGGGATATCGCCAAAACACTCGTCAAACACAGCTGCTGTGTTTGCGTTCTCGGCATCCGATGCCAACGTTTCGGGCAGGTTGTGGCCAAAAGCCGCCGCGCAATCCGGATGATCATCTTTCCATGCACGCAAGAGCGACACGGCCTCTTTGGCATCAGCGACGCCGGATAGATCAGACCCCAACGTCCGCAGCGCCCAGCCCGTATAGAAGGTATGCACATCGATCAGGCCAGGCATGACGGTGCGGTCGCCCAGGTCAACTACCTCGTCCGCCTGGGTCAAATACGAAGCTACCTCACACTTGGTGCCAACCGCCTCAATTCGATTGCCACGGACCGCTACGAAACCTTCGAACGGCAGGTCCCCCGTACCGGTAAAGACGCTCTTAGACGTCAGGACCGTTAAACGATCAGACATCACAACCACCTACACCGGAAGCATGCCAGAGATTGCCGTTACGATCAGGCCAAAGACGACCATGAAAATGAAGAACTTCCAAATGGTCTTCCACCATTGACCAAACGAGATCTTTGCCACGGCAAGGCCGGCAACCGTCATGCCCGCCACGGGACTGATGGTGTTGATGGTCTGATTAGCAAACTGGAGCGCGGTAACGGCGGCTTCGGGATTGAGGCCCATAAGCTCGGTCAGCGGACCCATGACGGGCATGGTGAGCGCCGCAAGTCCAGAGCTCGAGGGAACCAGCAAAGAGAGCAGGCCAAGGACGATATACATAAACGTGGTGTAGACGGCGGCAGGTGCACCGGCAAGCGCAGTAGCGAGCGCCTGGAGGATGGTGTCGATGATCATGCCACCCTCTGCGATGACCAAGATACCGCGAGCGATGCCGATGACGATAGCGGCATACGCAAAGTCGGCAATGCCTTTAACGAACTCCTCGGCGATCGTCTGCTGGTCAAGGCCGCCCAGGATACCGGCAAGCAAGCCCATACCAAGGAACACGGCGGAAATCTCATTCATGTACCAGCCCTGGGTAACAAGACCCCAGACGATAATGCCCATGCCGCAGGCAAAATCGATAAGCACGAGCTTCTGACGGGTAGTGAACTCTTCCTCGATGGAGGCATCGGTCACGGAAAACTCAACACGCTTGAGCTTGTCGTCCTCGTACGTAATGGACGACTCGGGGTTTTTCTTGACGCGCATGGCGTAGCGCATGGCCCATGCGATACCGACGGCAGTGAAGATGACCCAAGAAACGGCGCGCAGCCACAGTTGCGGATTGCCCTCGATGCCAATGATGCCTTGGGCGATCAAGACGTTAAACGGATCGATGGTCGAGGCACAATATCCCAGGTTGGGACCAAGGAAGCAGATGATGAATGCCGTCATCGAGTCATAACCGATACCCATCATGATGGGAATGAAGATGGCATAGAACGGCAGGGCTTCCTCAGACATACCAAACGTAGTGCCGCAAATGGACAGCAACGTCATCGTGATGGGAATGATGAGGATGTCCTTGTTCTTGAGCTTTTTAATCACACGGCTCATGCCGGCATTCAAAGCGTTGGTCTTGGTGATGACTGCGAACGATCCGCCAATCAATAAGACGAACGCAACGACGTCGGCAGCCTCCTGGATGCCCTTAGTAGGCGCTTGCAGGACCGCAAAGATATCCTGGCCCAGATTGATGGTCTCGCCGGTCTCGGAATCGGTGTAGTTCTTATCGACCTGTTCATAGGTTCCAGCAACGGCAACTTCACGCTCGCCCGCCGCTGTCGAAATCGTCTTGCGCTGATACTGACCAGAAGGAACGATCCAAGTCAGGACCGCAAAGACAACGATCAGCAAGAACATGATCGTATAGACATGCGGTAATTTGAACTTAAAACGTCTGTTTGTCTTCTTCGCCTTCGTATCTGACATAGATACCTCCAAAGAACTCGAGACTGCATCACATCTCGCTTCAACGCTTGCACAAGGCAAACGTTCTATGACGTTCTATAGATTACCAGTAGCTTTTCTTGTCATCAAGATAATTTCAAACTGATTGCCGCGACGCGGTTGAACGGTTGCGTTCGCGCCGTGAACGGTATGGAGACGCCCGGTGAGATGATCCACCGGGCGTCTCAATTCGCAATGTCCTAGATGTCAAAAACGTAGCGAGACCCAACGATCCGCTGACGACCGATGATAAACGGCCGCCGCTGCTCATCGAAAAAGAAGGCTTCCATATAAAACAAGGGTTCGCCAACGGGAACTGCCAACAGCCGAGCGACCTCGGGCGACGCGCACGCGATCTCGAGTGTGCACGGGTCGGTAAACGCGGGCGTACGGCCCGTCCGGTTGCGCACGAACTCAAAAATGGATTGGTTAGATAGAGGTGCCGTTGATAGATAAGCGTTGTCCTCGTAAACGTATATGTTGTTCTCGAGCATGACGGGGACTCCATCGGCAGTGCGCACACGCTCAACGCAAATCAAATCAGTTCCAACGGGAACACCAAAGAACTGTGCTTCGGTGGAATCCGCCGGCAGTATCTTTCTCGAAATGACGCACGCCCCCGGCTCCATTCCGTTAACGCGGCATGCGTCCGAAAAACTCTGGACGTCATCCTTCTGGCGAATCTTGCGCTTAAGCTTGGGGGCATTGACAAACGTGCCTTTCCCCTGCCGCTTCGTTAGATAGCCCTGCTGGACGAGCTCCTCAATAGCGCGTCGCACGGTAACGCGGCCAACTTTATAGCTCTCAGCCAATTCGAATTCGTTGGGTATCCGCGCGCCCGCCTTGTATGCACCGGAGCTGATTTCGTTTTTAATGATATCGATAACCTGTTGGTACAGCGGTATCGCTGCTTTACCGTCAGTTAGTCCTTCAGTCGGTGGCATATACCCTCTCCCAGCACAATTAAGTCTAAAGCGGGCCCAAGGGCATTCAGCAAGCCTTTAAGCCCGCATTAGCATTAAGTATGCTTGCTGCCGCACCAAAATGTCGGGCATTTACTCATCTGACCCGAAAAACGCGCAACTACCGCGCTCCTAAGAAAGCGTGAGCAGTTCCGGCAGCTGGTCGATAATCTTGTCCGCGGCATCCTGGCTAAATCCAAAGCGCTCCTCGCGCTTGGCAATGACTGTCAAGCCGGCTCGCTTACCCGCGGTAATGCCCGGAACGGAATCCTCAACGCAGCAGCAGCGATTCGCGGGCAGCCCCAGCAGATCCAGCGCATGCAGGTAGATGTCGGGCTCGGGCTTGCTCTCCTTAAACTGCTCGCCGCTCACCACATACTCAAAGGCATCCGACAGCCCGCATGCGTTGAGCACTTCCTCGATGCTAACCATGGGAGACGAGCTGGCAAGCGCCACGCGAACGCCACGGCGCGGCAGCTCTCGAATCGTATCCACGGCGCCTGGGTTAATCAAAGCCTGATAGTCGCGCGGACGTTTATGCGCCCACTCGTCCCAACGGGCCAACGCTTCCTCGCCAGTGAAATGCCCCTTACCGGCGCGCTCAAACCAATCGACCAGCATATGCAGGAAGAACTGATGGGAGGTACCGACCTGCCCATTCAACTCCTCTTGAGTCAGATTAAGCCCCAGCTCCTTGGCAAACGCGGCAGTCTCGCCCAAGTAGTAATACTCGGTATCGACAATGACGCCGTCCATGTCAAAGATAACGGCGTCGAACGGAAATGCGGACACGGCACCCTCCCTAACAAAAGGACGCCCGCGAGCAGGCGCCCGAATCATGCATTAATCGGCGATTCTAGCCCAGCAGCTTATCCAGCGCCACCGCAATACCATCTTCGTTGTTATTGGCGGTCACCATCTGGGCCACAGCCTTAACCTCATCGACGGCGTTGCCCATGGCTACACCCGTGCCGGCCCACTCAATCATGGACTTGTCGTTTTGGCCGTCGCCAAACGATACGACATCGCTGGCATCGATGCCGAGCTTGGGCAGGGCACCCTCGAGCGCACGGGCCTTGTCGATACCGGGCGCCGTGTACTCAAAGTACCAGTCGGCCGTAAACATGCCCGAAAGCGTCTGCTTAAAGGGCGCATACATCTCCTCGTAATGCGCCTGCAGGTAGGCCGGATCGCCCGCCGTCAGCAGCTTGTCCACGGGATAAGCGTCCACAACCTCATGCAAGCTCTCGACCTCGCGAATCTTAAGATCGCACGCATCGCGCTCATACTTGACGATATTCTTCTGCGAGCCGTCAGGCAGCGTGATCATGCAATGGTACGAGTCCTCGACGTGCAAATCGCGACCGAGCGAAATCATAGGGATCACGTCAAAATTACGCAGATGATCAATCAGACGGTGCAGCTCGTCAGCCGGCATGGCCTGGTCAAAAAGGACCTCATCGGTCTGAGCGTCGACCACATGCGCGCCATTAAAGGCAACTAGCAGACCGTCATGGTTTTGAAGGTCGAGCTCCTGCGCCAGAGCATGTAATCCCCATGCGGGACGGCCCGAAGCCAAAACGAGCTTAATGCCCGACTCCTGCGCCGCAAGCAGCTTCTCGCGCGTACGAGGGCTAATCGCCTTCTGGTCGTTGGTGAGCGTACCGTCGATATCCATTGCGATGGCTTTGATTGCCATATATGCCTCCTTGCATCGTTTTTATCGCGCACTATCTTATCCGAGCCGGGGCACGTTCGCACAGCGCGCGTATGACGGTTGCAAAACCACCCCATTTGAAACAAAGGCAAAAAAGTACTTGCAAAGACGCGTTCCGACATATAAGTTGATAAAAGACCGCCGTTGCGGTTTTAAGTAGATCGAGCATATGAAGTTTGAGTTTTAGCGTGTAAGAGAAGGAAGATCGGCAAAGTACAACCCCAAACGCAATGACAACTTAATGAGGTAACTGCCACATGTGAGGCACCCAGGGCATTGCTGTCTCGATTTTGAGCACGATGCCTTCCGTCTTGCATGGGCCGTTCCATCCCGCCCCTGCAGCAACTGCCTCACGGGCTCATTGAAAACCGCATAGCACCCCAACGTCAGCACATCACCCACGGCAAGCACATCACTCACGACAACCAACACATCAACAAACAGCACGAACATCAACCGATTGGAGAAGCTATGACAAACCACCACGCTGAAGACGGCGATAAGAAAAGCATTCTGGATGCCCGAATTGAGCGAGCATATGCAAACGAATATGACGCCGCCTTTGCCGCCGCGACCATCAAGAACTACGCGTCGCTACCGCTCGCGACAATCTTGGCCGACCACCCTCAACTGCTGAAGCGCTGCACAAAGATCATGGGCGACCCCGACATTCGCAAGCTGACAGACCCCTATGCCCCAAAACGCGACAACGATTCGTACGTTCTTACCGTAGGCTGCCTAGCCCATATGCTTACGGCGCTCGACACGAAACTCAAGCTCGAATGGGAACCCGACGAGCGTCATGAACTCGAAAGCAAGCGGAACACCCTGCGCACCGCACTGTTCCTTCCGTTGAACGGCCTCAAGCGCTGCAACGTCGAGCTCAATACACAGGCGCGGCAAAAGCCCGGAACCACGGGGCAGAAAACTCCAAGACCCCATGCGGCCATCGTCGACCGCAACCGATATAACCGCATGACCGCGCACTTTTCCGCCGAGGGAGCAGCCATAAGGACGCTGATCGACCTGCTGTGCCTCCTGAGCATCAACGAGCTATTTGAGGGCTATCTCGCCCTTGTTCCCGCGACGGCACCCAAGTCGGTAGCAAAGATCATCGAGACCTGCAGACGCCAGTTTGAGCGCCATCGCAATGGCAGCGAGATGAACGCCAGCATCGCGCAGTACTACGCGGCTCATTACAAAAATGACGGATGTGCCCCTGTCGAGCATCAGCTGCGGCTCGCCTACACCACGCCCGTCGCAACGCTCCATCGCTTTGGAGCCCTTGGCGCTTGCGAGCCGCACGAACAGGCAGCCTGCCCCACAACCGAGCTCGATCTCAGGCTCGGACGAACCCTGTAGCCCGCCAGCCCCTCCGCGGGCAACAATCCTATTCCACAACACAACCAACAGAAAGGAGTCCTCATGGACACCAATCATTCCCTCATCATCAGCCCCCTCACCATGCGTGAATCCGCCCGAGGTATCACGCTCACCAGCATTTACGATGAGATGCTCGCCCGTCGCGAGCTCTCCGTCATGGGAAACATCGAAACCCCGATGGCCCACGACCTATGCCAGCAGATCCGCCTGCTCGATGCCACCGACCCCAGCCGCCCCATCACCATATTTGTCGCCAGCGCCGGCGGAAGCGTGCGATCGGGTCTTGCGATCTATGACGCCATGTGCCTCGCATCGTGCCCCATCCGCACCGTCTGCCTGGAATTCGCCGCGTCCATGGGCGCCGTGATCTTTATGGGCGGCGACGATCGCCGTATGGCGCCCCATGCAGAGCTCATGATTCACGACCCGCTGATCCCCCAGGGGGCAGGCGGCTCGGCACTTGCGCTGCAGGAAACCAGCCGGCGTCTCATGCAGACCCGCAAGACCCTCACGCAAATCCTCTCGGACCGCAGCGGCCTCACGCCCAAGCGCATCCAGTCCCTCACTGCAAAAGACACCTACCTTTCGGCCGAGCGCGCCGTCGAGCTCGGCTTTGCCCACGAAATCCTCTCGACCACCAAGGAGGTCGCCCATGTCTAACCTCGCCAGCCGCCTCGCCGCGTCTGAGTCCGCATCGTCCACCATCCTCGCCAAGGATCGAACGCTTTCCTGCGACACCCGCCAAACGGGACTCAACAACAACGCACTTGTAATCGGCCCCTCGGGAGCCGGCAAGACCCGAAACGTCCTCAAGCCCAACCTGCTGCAAATGAACGCAAGCTACATCGTGCTCGACACCAAAGGCACGCTCTGTCGCGAAGTGGGACCCGTGCTGGCAGCCCACGGTTACCGCGTGCAATGTCTCAACTTCGCCGACCTCAACACCGTCCCGGCCCTTGCGCCCGGCATCGAGCGCTGCGGCTACAACCCCCTGAGGCACATTCGCCGCAAGGCGGACGGCAGGCCCAACCAGCAGGACTTCCTCTCGGTGGCAAAGGCCATCTGCCCCATCGAGGACAACAACCAGCCTTTTTGGGATCATGCGGCAGCAAACCTGCTGTCGTGTCTTATCGCCTACGTCACCGAACAGCTACCCGCCGACGAGCAGACGATCAGCTCGGTCATCAAGCTGATCGAGCACCTGCAGGACGGTGCCACGGGTCGATTGTTTGACGACCTGATCACGACCGACCCCCAAAGCTATGCCCTCTCGCTATGGCGGCGCTACGCCATTACGCAAAATGCCGAGCGCATGCACGCGAGCATCGTCGGCATCCTTGCCGAAAAGGTCATGTGTCTGGGATTCGACGGTGCGGCACAGCTCTATCGTGAGTGCCATCAGGTGGACTTCGCTTCCATGGGACACACCCCCTGCTCCCTGTTTGTAACCGTGAGCGATATTGACCGCAATCTCGATCCGCTGACCGGCCTTTTTATTTCGCAGGCGTTTATGGGCCTCATTCGTGAGGCCGATAGGCAGCCCGACGGCAGCCTGCCCGTGCCCGTGCGCTTTATGCTCGATGACTTCGCAAATCTGCAGATCCCCCAGATCGACAACGTGCTCTCGATTATCCGAAGCCGCAACATCTGGGCAACGCTGCTGCTGCAGTCGACCAACCAGCTCGATGCGCTCTATGGCGAGGCACGCGCACGCTCCATCATGGGCAACTGCGACACACATCTGGTGCTGGCGTTCCAGGATCCCGAGAGTGCCCGGGTGTTTTCCGACCGCGCCGACGCGCTGCCCAGCACGCTCATGGCGACGCCGATCGATCGCTCGTGGCTCTTTGTACGCGGTCGCACTCCCGAACAGGTCGAGCGCTTTAGGCTCGAAGACCATCCGCTCTACGGGGAGCTGCCCGAGGCGCAGCGAGGCCATGCGGAGGCCGAGATCTAGGCGCAGGGTTCTCGCAGCGCGCGGCGCCCCGGCGATGTTCCACAAAGGCCGTGCGCCCCGGGACCACGGCAAAGCAAAGGGGCCCGCATCCGATAGGATACGGGCCCCTGACTATAAGGCGCGATGCGTTAACAGCAGCGACTACTTGCGATGCGCGCGATAGAACTCGATAAGCGCCTGGGTCGAAGCGTCCTGCTCGGCCTTTGCGGCGTCGTCGTGGAAGGCCGGGGTAATCTGCTTGGCAAGCTGCTTGCCCAGCTCAACGCCCCACTGGTCGTAGGAGTCGATGCCCCAGACCGTGCCCTCGACAAACGTGATGTGCTCGTACAGGGCGATGAGCTCGCCGAGCGCAAACGGGGTCAGCGTGTCGCCGAAGATCGAGGTCGTCGGGCGGTTGCCCTCAAAGCAACGGGCCGGGACGATCTGCTCGGGCGTGCCCTCGGCACGAACCTCGTCGGCCGTCTTGCCAAAGGCGAGCGCCTTGGTCTGGGCCAGGAAGTTGCCCAGGAACAGCTCATGCACGTCCTGGCCGCTATCGGTCGCAGGGTTGGCGGTATTGGCGAAGGCGATGAAATCGGCCGGAACCACCACGGTGCCCTGATGCAGCAGCTGGTAGAAGGCGTGCTGACCGTTGGTGCCGGGCTCGCCCCAGAAGATCTCACCGGTGTCGGAGGTCACGGCGCTGCCGTCCCAGCGGACATGCTTGCCGTTGGACTCCATGGTGAGCTGCTGCAGGTAGGCCGGGAAACGGTGTAGGTACTGGCAGTACGGAAGCACGGCGTGGCTCTTGGAACCGAAGAAGTTGACGTACCAGACGTTGAGCAGGCCCATCAGCGCGACGGCGTTGTTCTCGAGCGGCGTGTTGCAGAAGTACTCGTCGATGGCATGGAAGCCCTCAATGAACTGCTGGAAGCGCTCGGGGCCGAGCACGACGATCAGCGACAGGCCCACGGCGGAGTCAACGGAGTAGCGGCCGCCGACCCAATTCCAGAAACCGAAGGCGTTGGCGGGGTCGATACCGAAGGCCTCGACCTTCTCGAGTGCAGTGGAGACGGCGACGAAGTGCTTTGCCACGGCCTCGGCGTTCTGCTCATCGGAGCCGTCGACGGCGCCCTGAGCCTTGAGCTGCTCGAGCATCCAGGTCTTGACCTCGCGGGCGTTGGTGAGGGTCTCGAGCGTGGTGAAAGTCTTGGAGACGATAATCACGAGCGTGGTCTCGGGATCCAGGCCCTTGAGCTTCTCGGCCTGGTCGTTGGGGTCGATGTTGGAGATGTAGCGGCAGTCGATACCGGCGTCGGCGTAGGGACGCAGGGCCTCGTAGGCCATGACCGGGCCCAGATCGGAACCGCCGATGCCGATGGACACCAGATGCTCGATCTTCTTGCCGGTAACGCCCTTCCACTCACCGGAGCGCACGCGCTCGGCGAAGGCATACATGCGATCGAGGACCTCGTGCACGTCGGCGACGACATCCTGGCCGTCAACGATGAGCTGGCCCTTCTCGCTTGCCGGGCGGCGCAGCGCGGTGTGCAGGACGGCGCGGTCCTCGGTGGTGTTGATGTGCTCGCCGGAGAACATGGCGTCGCGGCGCTCCTCGAGCTTCACCTCGCGGGCAAGATCGCACAGCAGTTTGACGGTCTCATCGGTCACCAGGTTCTTCGACAGATCGAAGTGCAGGTCACCGGCGTCAAAGCTCAGCTTGTTCACGCGCTCGGCATCGGCGGCGAACCAGGCCTTGAGGTCGATACCTTCGGCCTCGAGCTTCTCCTGATGAGCCTCGAGCGCCTTCCAAGCGGCAGTCGACGTAGCATCGATAGGTGCGGCAACAGTTGCCATAGAGTCCTCCTCAGCATACGGGCGCACGCCTCCATGCGCCCGGACATTCAGATGCCACTATTCTAGCGCAGGTCAAGACCATAATCAGCGAGCGTTGCCAATCCGCCCCTAAACGGCAACCGACCAAAAAGGGACAGGTTTATTTTGGCAGGTCAAACGCTTTACCTACCAAAAATAACCCATCCTTTTATGCAAAATATTAGGCCGCGGCGCACACGCTGCCGAGCAACTCACGCAGAGGAGACCCGATGCCCTCCAACAGCTCGGGTGCGATAATGGCAAAAACGGGAACCTCGCCGGCGCCCACGACAGCAGGCACCTTGCCCTCCGAGACAATGCATCCATAAGGCACAAAGCCGTCTTCGCCGGCATCGAGCGCCGCCATGCGCCGCGCGAGCTCGCGCGCAAAGCCCGCCGTATCGGCATCGCCAATCGCCAGGACAAAGTCCACGCCTTCGTCGGTCGCCAGGGCCACGGCTTCGTCGATCAGCTCGTCTCCCCCATCGCCAGCCGAGCCGCAGCGGAAAAGCACGCGCTCGAGCAGAGCTCGATCAACCGAGCCGAGTGCCGCCGAGACAAGCTCATCACGCGTATGCTTGTCACCGCCCAGCACGACCAGCGCCTTAGTGCCGCCGTAGTGAGCGACCAATCGTCCACACCAGCGAGCCACGTCCCCATCCGCAACAAGGCGTGTCGGCATACCAAACCCATAATTGACCATCTTTCCCACAACCCTTCCGTGCGTATAGGCGGTATCAATCGTTAGGCTCATACTACGAAGCGAGGTTTTCCGAGCTGTTTCGCACTCTTTAGAGCTGCGTTAAAACCCAATCCAACCGCACGACCATACCTACCAAAACAAACCAGTCCCTTTTTGGCTGCTTTTGACGGTGTCCGGTCGAGCGGGTATTATCGAACAGGTATTCGATAAGAACATGTGTTTGATGGGAGGACGCGTGGGGCACGAGTGTCACACCTATATCTGCATCGACCTTAAGACGTTTTATGCCAGTGTCGAGTGCGTCGACCGCGGACTCGACCCACTCACTACGTGCCTGGTCGTTGCCGATGAATCACGCGGACGCACGACCATCTGCCTCGCCATCACACAGGCCATGAAGGACCTCGGGATACACAATCGATGCCGTCTGTTCGAGATTCCCGACGGCATCGACTACATCAAGGCCGTACCGCGCATGCAGCACTACATGGAGGTGTCGGCGCAGATCTACGGTATCTACCTGGAATACGTCAGTCCGCAAGACGTGCACGTCTATTCCATCGACGAATG
This sequence comes from uncultured bacterium, assembly GCA_905215815.1. Lineage (GTDB taxonomy): Bacteria > Actinomycetota > Coriobacteriia > Coriobacteriales > Coriobacteriaceae > Collinsella. The sequence continues at coordinate 22,981 of CAJMRN010000001.1, forward strand.
CTTTATCGACGTGACGCCCTATCTGGACCTCTATCACACCGATGCGGAAGGCTTCGCCTGTATGCTGCGTGACGAGGTCCTGGGGCGCACCGGCATCACGGCAACGGTTGGCATCGGCCCCAACCTATTCCAGGCCAAGGTGGCACTCGACATTACCGCCAAGCACGTGCCTAGCCGCATCGGCATACTCGACGACGAGACGTTCCGCAAGAAAATCTGGCCTCACCGCCCCATCACCGACATCTGGGGCATCGGGCCCGGCGTGGCAGCGCGACTCGAAAAATACGGCGTCTACGATCTGATGGGCGTCGCGGCGCTCGACGAAAACCTGCTCTACGACGAGCTCGGCGTCAATGCCGAGTATCTTATCGACCACGCCTTTGGGCGCGAGCCGACAACTATCGCCGATATTCAGGCCTATCGCCCGCAGGCAACCTCAACAACCACGGGGCAAGTGCTATCGAAAGGCTATGCCTACGAGCAGGCCTACACCGTCTTGCGCGAGATGGTCGATGCCGCCGTACTAGACTTGGTCGATAAGCACGTGGTGTGCGACAGCATCTCGCTCTTTGCAGGCTACGCGAGCGAGCGCGCCGACATACGCCGCTTCGACGCCAGCGGCACGGCGCAATATGTAGACGGATGCGGGCACCTGCGCTCGAGCACATCGAGTATCGAACCCACCGCAACCGCCGGCCCCGAGCTCGCACCCCGTGCGCCCAAGCCCGTCCAACGCGATGACGAACGGCACCGCCTGGTGCGCGAAGCACAGGCAATCGACGGCATCTTTGTGGGAGAGCACGGCGGCAAACCGCGTGGTGGCTATGCTGCGCTGTTCGCACATTCCAATGCATCCCGCAAGCTGCCCGAGCGCACCAATTCGTTTAAGAAGATCATGGGCTATTTCGATGAGCTCTGGGCGCAGACTGTCGATCCCAAACGACCGGTCAAGCGCATCAACCTGGGATTTGGCAACCTCATGCCCGAAGAATTTGCCACTATCGATCTGTTCAGCGATGTTAAGGCCGATGAGCGCGAGCGCGACCTGGCGCGCGCCGTCCTGGCCGTGAAAGGCAAGTACGGCAAGAACGCGCTCGTCAAGGGATTAAGCTTCACCACAGGCGCCACCGCACGCGAACGCAACGACCAAGTTGGAGGACATCGTGCCTAAGTCCCAACAACAGCCGATGCGGCCACCGACGCCTTTTGAACGTCTAGCGGACCCCGAGGGAAGACGTCGCTCCGCCGACCCCAAGCTCACCGCCAACGGCGCCGTCCGCGCCGGCCGTGCCGCGCAGTTTATGCCCTTTGCCGCCCTCACGGGATACTACGAGCTCGTGCGCAAACAAGAGATCACCGCCGAGCCAAAATGCGAGCTCACGGAAGAAAAAGCCCTCGAGCTTTCGAAAAAGCTCAAGGGCCTCAAACGCGGCGACTTGGTGCGCGTCACCTATTACGATACGTACGGCTATCGCGCTCGCACGGGCATCCTCGACGAGGTGCTCCCCGCCTTCAAGCTCCTCAAGCTCAAAGACATCGCCATCGACTTCGACGACATCCAAGACATTGAGCTACGCGGACGAGCCTAGCCAAAGAAGCGCATCCAGGGCGGCGCTTACAGCGTCATGACGTAGTAGCCCGCGTCTTTCACGGCCGTCTCGAGGACACCACGATCAACCGGCTGTTTAGAGCGCACACGTGCCGTGTGATCCGCATACGTCACCGTTGCCCACACGCCGTCCAACGCATTGAGGGCATTGGCTACGTTCTGAGCGCAGCCGTCACAGCTCATGCCGCCGATGAGCAGCTCATCGCTATAGGGATAGTGTGACGCATCGGTATCCACCACAACAACCTTTTTGGCCTTCTTGCCGCTCGCGCCATCGCTGCAGCAACTCTTCCCGTGTGTCGAAGCGGCTATGCGACGCAGTCCAAAAAACATACCGACGGCAATGACGGCCAGCACGATGAGATTCGAAGGGTTGAGCAAGTCACTCATGCGTTCCCCTTTCAAGTAGCACCATCTAGATACCCCCATGGGGTGTCCCTATCTTAACCCAAAATCATGTCTGTTCGGTCAATTAGTTTCCCTATTCAAACTTTTTAGTTGACCAAGGCTTACTTTCGTGTATAAGTTTTCCTAGGCTAACAGTTTAGATCTGTAAGGAGCGCCGTGACTCGAACCATAGACATCCCAACGTTTCAGGCAGCAGTCGTGCGCAACTGCTCTCCCACGCTCGCGGGCATCAAGCCGGCATCGCTCTTTACCTATCCAGGCACCTACGCCCACGGGGGCGGCTCGACCGCAACCGAAACCATCGCAGAACGCCGGGCACGCCTGCTCAACGTTATCGCCCAGTGTAATTGCGAGCTTGACCCGCTCGGCATCCACCTGAGTGTTTTGGTCTGGCGGCCCTGCGGAGCGCTCATTTATGTGTACCGCCCTGCGGACCTCATGCGATATCTCTCCGACCCCCGCGCCGCGACGACGCTTGCCGCCGAAGGCTACGATGTCCACAACCTGCCCGCATCCCTGGTGCATCTCGCCGCGCGCATCACGTTGGCAAGCAGCAATACCGCAGAAAGCGCCTATGACGGCAGTGTCTGCGCGCTCGCGCGAAATAGGCACTGCGATACGGGGTGCATGTGCGAGTTTCCACACGAAATTGGCTATTTTTTGGGCTATCCCTACGAAGATGTCCATCAGTTTATCGTCCAGCGCGGCGAGAACTACAAGGTTTTTGGAGCTTGGAAGGTCTACACGAATGTTGGGCAAGCGCTTGCGACGTTCGAATCCCACCGCGCTTGCACGCAGCACCTCACCCATGTCTATCAGCAGGGCCACAGCCTAGCAAAACTTGCCCAGGCGACCCGATAGAACGTACAAACCGCGGCCGCACGCCGCACAACCGAAAGGACTCAACATGAGCAAGATCGCCGTCGTCTATTGGAGCGGCACGGGCAACACCGAGGTCATGGCAAACTTTGTCGCCGAAGGCACCACATCTGCGGGCGCCGAGGCCGAAGTCATCCCCTGCGCCGACTTCTCTGCCGACAAGGCCGCCGACTATGATGCCTTCGCCTTCGGCTGCCCCGCCATGGGCTCCGAGGAGCTTGAATACGATGAGTTCCAGCCCATGTGGGATGAGGTCAAGGAAGCCCTCGGTGACAAGAAGGTCGTCCTCTTTGGTTCCTATTCGTGGGCCGAGGGCGAGTGGATGGACAACTGGAAAGCCGATGCCGACGAGGCGGGCGTCAACGTCGTCGATTCCGTCATCTGCTACGACGCGCCCGACGATGAGGCAGAGGCGGCCTGCAAAGCCCTGGGAGCGGAGCTGGCATAAACCGCCCATTGACACGACAGATGCAACGCAAACGGGCTCCGGGTCGTCTTAACCCGGAGCCCGTTCATCTATAAAGCCACGACACGAACGGCACAACTCACCCGCGTATCAAACGACGGACGTTATAGGCATCGAGTTGCTATGCGTTCTTACGGGAGCGCACAAACCACGCACCAATAGCCGCAAGGCACACGATACCGACAGCAACACCGGTAACAGCGACCGGATTAACGCCGCCTCGCCCATCCAAAGCACCCTTGTGTGATGCGGCAGCAGTGGACGTCGTTTTCGAACCGGAAGACTCGTCGGAGCCGGACTTCTTATCGGACTCACCCTTGTTGGCATCCACATTCTGCGACACCTCCGACTTCGAGCCATCCTGCTTATCGCCGGAGCCATCACCCCTCTGCGAACCGGTCGGCATGACCGCGGGCGTCGGATTCTTCGTCGGGACCGTAGGAACGGGTACCTCGGGCGTCACGGGTTTTTTCGAGCCGCCCGGTTCGACGACACCGGCTTTTACGCCACCGATCTTGGACCAGCTCACACCGGACCCTGCGGACTTATAGGCCGAAAGGGCTCGTAAGGCCTGTACCGTCGCAAGCGCGTTGGCATTGCCGGGCTTACCGTCGGATCCCATAGTATGGGCGTAGCCCTTGCCGTCGGCAACCTCGTAGGCGCAGATTGCGGCAATCAGGCTATTCGCACCCGTTGCAAAACCGTTCTTGGTATTTACGGGATCCTTGCCAAGAGCCATAAGAGCGAGCAGCACCTGGGCATTAGACTCGACCGACCCAAAATCGCAAAGGCCGCTCATCTGGCCCCTAAGGAAGCCGAGCGCATTGTCGACAGCAGATGCAACAGAAGGTTGGCCATTCGAGGCCGGGGCGACAGCACACGCGTCATCATCGACATAGGGTGCAAGCGCCTGAAGTGCCATAGCGGTCATATCGACGTTGCTCGCACCGCCCGCATCGATGGTGAAACCGCCGTCGGGATTCTGGAACGAAAGCAGCGCGCAAACAAGCTGAGCACGCGTCCAAGAAGAGCCGGACGCACGCAACGCCTCATTCGAAATACCCGCCTCGTCAAGGGCAATCAGCGCATAGACCACGTTGTTCGCCGAAGCCACAAGATCTTCGTGAGAGCAAATGTCGTTAATGAGATTCACACCATCGAAAGAGGTGATATCCTCGCCAAGCGCGGTTAGCGCAAGCGCAACTCGCTCGCAATCAGTCACCTTGGCGGTGTTGCCCGACCACTCGGCCTTATGAACGGTAAGGGACTTCTTGTAATTCGCAATAAGTGCTTCGTCAATCTTGCGCCCCGACGTCGCGAAGGCGTAAATCTCCCATTCTTGACCATAGGTGTACGCATCGATCGTACGGTTGACGTCAAAGTACTTGGCAGCGGAAAGGGCACCTTCGTCGGCCTTTGCCTCGTTATCCGGCGAGGCAACGATTCCGTCAACCGTAATCTCAAAGGAGATGGCCTGGGCACCAGCAGTCTGATCGATCGGCGTACCGGTCACCGTATAGGTACCGGCCTTGTTCGCCGTCAGGACATAGGCGCCGCTCGCCACAAACAAGCCGTCGTCAGGAGCACCGTCAACGTGCTTCCAATCACCAAGAGCGCGTCGGTCGATACTCACGGCATCCGAGGCATCCCGACCCTCCTCGGTCGTCACACTCCATTTCATACCGGGCTCGGAAACACTCCAGCCCTCGGCATCGTTCTCACCCGTATAACTCAGGTTGAGTTCGACGGTCTTACCGGCCTTAACGGACGCGGGGACATTTGTGATTGTCACCGATTTCAGTGGGTTCCGGTACGCGTAGGTAACCTCTCGCTTACCCGAGGAGATGACGCTGCCGTCCTGGTTTTCGACCGTCGCCTCAAACGTCGTCTTACCGGCCTTATACGGCGTAAAGCCAATCTCGCCACTCGCAGTGTACTCGGCAACCGAAGAATCACTCGAAGTGACCGTGTAGCACGCGCGATCACTCGCGTTTTCGGGTCCCACAACCGGCGCAGCCTTATCGGTCAGGAAGGCGCCTTTGGCAAGCGGATTGCGACCGTGCAGATAGACAGTCTCGCCGTCCTCGTTATAGCCGAGCGAGACGCTCGTCGCCGGCACATAGCTCGACGTGACCGTCACGCTCTTGGAGGCGATATCGAGATTTGCGCGTGAAGATACCCGAATCGTGGCCTCGCCCGGCTTCTTAAAATAAAAGCAGGCGGATCCGGGATTGGAGTAAAGTACGTTCGCAGGCGTGCCGGCAAAGCGAAAACGCGCATAGGAAACAGGAGTGTACTCGCCCTCGGCGGCATCGGTGTAATGAACACGGATTTCAAGATTCTTGACCTCGGAACCCGCAACCGCAATAGCGCCGCCCGTCACGTTTGCGCCGTTATACCAAATCTGAAAATCATCGATCGGTTTGGACACCGCCTTGACCACAACGGTCGCGACGTTCTCGGTAGTGCCGTCGTCCTTGTGGAGCGTGGCGGTTACCGTACCTACGGCGTCGTTATACACGTGCAGCAGGCCCGTTTCCTCGTTAACGGCGATATCACCACTGTTGGCATCTGGGGTACCCCAGGTCACCTTGGCATCCTTGGGCAGGCCATCGAGTTCAAGCGTGCCCGAAACGCAGGCGGCACCGTTCTCGCCCACTACAACGTCGTCGGGAGACGGGCAGAGCACGCCATCGGCAGCAGTTACGGTCTTGCCGGTACGGGCAGACGTGAACTTCACCGCGTACTTATTGCTTGCGGTAGGGCGCTCGGAAGACTCGTAGTCTAGATTCTCACCGAAGTGCGGAAAGCCATCAGACCCCATACCCCACACGCTACCGTTTTCACCACGATTGACGTTGAGATTTTCGACAAAGGTCGCCGTCTTCATGTCATCGGTATCGACAGCATAGGAGTTAACGAGCGCGTGCGCGGGAAAGACGACCTTGTTGGTAAGGCCCTCCTGCCAGTACGTATTGATGAGCTGTCCGGAGTCGTAGCTCGCAAAGAGCACGCCGCCGGTCGAAGCGGCGGTGGACATGCAATTGGAGATCACGCCGCCCTTGAGTGTACGGCCAAAGCCAGCAACGCCCTTACCTGTAACGGACGTGGAGCAATTAATGACAGAGCCCTTTACCTGATTGCCAAGCGGACCAAACGACTTGCCGTCCATGGCCTGTTTGAGCTCACCGGCAAAAGAGACATTCTGGATGACGCCGGTGGAGCCAACGCTCTCAAACAGAGACTTAACGCCTCCCCCGTTGTCGAAGGTAATAGTATGGCCCTGTCCGTCAAACGTGCAATTGAGCTCGCCTGTGGGTCCGAAGAAATATTCGTCATCTATCACAATGTCGCTATCGAGCACATAGTAGTTGCTCGCATCCTTGACGTTCATATACATGAAGTCATCCTGCGACGAGATGTGCTTGACGCTCTCCGGCTGGGCGACGGGAGCCGTCGGCTTCTTTTTCTCAAGCGCATCCGAGGCATCCTTGAGCGTCTTGACCGCCGCATTTACGTCGGACTGAGATGCATCGTCGTCATCGTTGACGATTTTGGCTTCCGCAAGAGCAGCGGCAAAGGCGGACCAGGAATCCGTTGTGTAGTCTGACTCATTGAGCGCCTCGGCGGCCGTGATTGCCGCGACGAGCGCGTCCTTATTGACAACGACGGGGGCAGAGCAGCTCGCAAGCAAGGGCAGGCCACCGTTGGACACCCAGGAAAAGCCAGTCGACGGCACATCGGTATTGAGCACGGCGAGTGATTCAGCAGAAGAGAGGTCGGCGGCTTTAGTCGCGTTTCCCTTGTTAAAGCCGCCATAGTTCATCTCGGCAGGCGAAAAACCTACGGTATATAGGCAGTTCAACAGCGATCCGGCCTGAGCCTCACCGACCAGGCCACCGTTCATCTCAACGCCTGAGCCGGCAAAATAGGAATTGACGATCTTTCCGGACGTCATACCGCCGACCAGGCCACCGGCATAGCCCTCCCAGCCGCTAAGGTTCACACTCGCCGTGGACCAGCACATCTGGATGGTGCCAGAAAGTTTCATGGCAATGGAACCCACATTGTCGGTGCTCGAGACCGAGCCCGTCACGCCCAGGTTCTGAAGCGAGCCGGTCACATTATTCGCAACGGCCTTGCCGTTAATGGTGACCGTATGGCCCTGGCCATCCAGGGTGCCGTCAACGGTCTCGATCTGCTGGTCAGTGCCCATCGAAATATTCGCGCCGAGCTTGACGGTCGCACCCGCCTCAATGGTCTCAGGCATATCGGCCGCATCGTTGACGACCACCGTCTCGCCCGAGTGCACTACCTTGGCGAAAGAACTTGCTTCTTCGACCTGTGCAGCCGGTACCGTTTCCTCGGACGCAATAGACTGCACGGCAACACCGGAGCTTTCCTGCTCCTGCGTGCTGCCGCCATCTGCCATGCCGGTTTCAGCGTCGGCAGAAGGCTCATCTTCATCAGGACTGCCCTGCCCAGCATCGCCCGCCGCGGTGACCTGATCGGCCGCCGCGGCTACGCCCGTGCTCACCTCCTCGGCAAACGCGGTCATTCCCGTGCTCGAACTGGCAAAGATAAACGCCATGAGCACGACGAGGAATTTCCTCGTACCTGTTCGGATGTTGTTGAGCATCCTTTCCCCCTTGGTCTGGAAGATCACTACCCCAATAAGAATCGAGGCCGACCATGTAAAGGGAAACGGGACACAGCAAAACGCCCGCACCTGACAGCATGCGGCAATGCCCCCCGCATCGCATACGGGATGCTTGGAGCAAATATGATGTCATCTTCTGCTCACCGGAATCCAGCGGCTCCCAAAAGACCCTCGACACGAGAAGACCATAGGCAAGTAATCTGACTCGCGGGACAGCCCCGCACACAGTAACCGCCTTGCCTGGGATTCCCACCCAGTTCCCTTTTATGCGCCAAGCGCACCCATGGTCCGGCTTCTTTTCAAACAGCATGTAATTGTATGGAAGACCAGACAACGAGCGTCCGCCGATATCACGCACACATAATTCACCGAAAATGTGGTTAAAAGTCGGCCAGGGCAACGACGAGACCTTTATCCGAAATGCAAAACGGGGCCGCAGCATCATTGCTACGACCCCGCCCGCTCAAGCAAACTCTCATTCCGAGACGCTGCTGATCAGCTACGAGATGTTGCCCAAAAACGCCTTGGTACGCTCGCTCTTGGGATGGTCGAAGACCTCGCTCGGCGTGCCATCCTCCACGATAACGCCGCCGTCCATAAAGACGACGCGGTCGGCAACGTCGCGGGCAAAGCCCATCTCGTGCGTCACCACAATCATGGTCATACCGTCACGTGCAAGATCGCGCATAACGCCAAGAACGTCGCGGACAAGCTCGGGGTCAAGCGCCGACGTGGCCTCGTCAAAGAGCATCACGTGCGGATTCATCGACAGGGCGCGGGCGATGGCCACGCGCTGCTGCTGACCGCCCGAAAGCTGACTCGGCATAAAATCGATGCGCTCGGCCAGGCCGACCTTGGTCAGCTCCTCGATGGCAATCTTCTCGGCCTCTTCCTTGCTGCGCTTGAGCACCTTTTGCTGCGCAAGCATGACGTTCTTTTTGACCGACAGATGCGGGAACAGGTTGAACTGCTGAAACACCATGCCCAAGTGCGTACGCACCTTATTGAGGTCAACGCCCTTGGCGCACACATCCACGCCCTCGACGACAATCGAGCCACTCGTGGGCTCCTCGAGACGGTTAATGCAGCGAAGCATCGTCGACTTGCCCGAGCCCGAGGGGCCCAGGACCACGACGACCTCACCCTTGTGCACATCCAGATCGATGTCGCGCAGGACCACGTTATCGCCAAAGGCCTTCTGGAGATTCTTGATGCTGACGACGACCTCGTTCGAGTTACTGGTTTCGCTCATAATAGAACCTCCTTACAGGCCAGCGATATGGTCGGCAGGCGTCGCGACAACCTGTCCGGCGCTCTTGGTGGGACGCTTCTTTTTGGTTTCGGCCGTACCCAGCAGCCTCGCCTCAAGACCGCTCACCAAGCGCGCAAGCGGCAGGGTAATGACCAGATAGAACAGGGCGGCAACCACATACGGCGTAATGGAGCCCGTCGTGGCCACGATGGTGCGGGCGTTCATGACGATCTCGACCACGCCCACAGCGGCAAGCAGCGACGTATCCTTGTAAAGCAGAATAAACTCGCTGGTCAGCGTAGGCAGGACATTGCGGAACGTCTGCGGAATCATAACGTAAAGCAGCGTCTGGAAGGCATTCATGCCCAGCGAGCGAGCAGCCTCGTTCTGGCCCTTGGGGATCGATTGAATACCGGCACGGAAGATCTCGCACAGGTACGCAGACGAGTTCATGGCCATGACGATAACGCCCAGCACATAGTCGTCCACTTTGACACCGGCCAGCGGCAGGCCAAAGAACGCAATATAGATCTGCAAGAACGCCGGCGTACCGCGGATGACATTCACGTAGATGCCGGCAAGGCAGCGCAGGATGCGCGATTTAGAGATGCGCATAAGCGACAGGGCAAAGCCAAAGGGGATCGCCAGCGGAAACGCCACGAGCACGATCGAGAGCGACATAAGGAAGCCCTTGAAGACGATCGGCAGGCTCTGGACCAAAATGACCGGGTTCAGGAACAGACGAAGGAACATGTTGGAATTCCATGCCTCGACCCACGGCTGCTCTTTAAGATCGGCCAGGAAGTTATCGAATGCCGTCACGCCCTTAATCTCCACCGACGGAATCTTGGAGATCTTCTTGGTCGAGCCATCGGCCAAAGTGTAGGTGCCGCTAAAGGCCTCATCGCCACCCTCGACGGGAAACGTCACGCCGTAAACCTCGACACGAAAAAAGCCGCCGGCAGGCGCCGTCTCGCCAAAGTCAATCTTGAGCGTCTGGCCGTCAGCCTTGCACGTGGGCTTCATGGGCGTACGATCCATGAGGTCCTCGCCCGAGAGCATCGTCAATCGCGTGTCATCGGTACCAAACGTCGTGCCGTCGACAAACGTCAGCGAAAGACCGCTCAGCTCCTCGTCGGCATCGGCCTGGACCTCCCAGGTAATGCGCGTCTCGGTACCGCCGACCACAGCGCTGCCCGAACCGGTGTTGGGTCGAGCGGTAATCTTTGCGGTCTCAAGCGCCTGGGCGGTCGTGGGCGCATATGCCCCCGCGCACACCAGCGCAAGCGCCACGGCCATGACGCAGACTAGCTTTTGGAGCAAGGCGGGCAGTGGAAAACGCTGCTCCGCGGCCCCTTTGTTCAGTCGAGACAAGGTGGCTCCTATCGTAGAAGTTGCCGGCAAAACGAGACGGAAATGCTCTCCGTCAAGAGAAGCGCAAAGGCCCTCTCCGCCAAAACGGAAAGGGCCCGCGCGCAATCAAGTAGTTATTTTACTTGATGTTGTACTTAGCCATGAGGGCGTCGACGGTACCGTCGTCGGTCAGGTCCTTGATGGCCTGGTTGATATCGTCCTTGAGCTTGGTGTTGCCCTGGTTGATGGCGATGGCGTACTCCTCGCCGGTGCTGATCTGCTTAATGGTCTGGCAGGTGTTGAACTGCTCGGCGGTCAGCTGGCTGGCAACGGAGCGATTGGTGACTACGGCGTCGCCCTTATCGGACTGCAGTGCGCTGAAGCACTCGGTAGCGTCCTTGTAGGGGACGATCTTGGCCTTGGGGAAGTTCTCCTGGGCAAAGGACTCGGCGGTCGAGCCAGACTGGACGATGATGGTAGCGTCGGCGTTGTTGAGCTTCTCGCTGTAGTTGTCGGCCGTGATGTCGGTGTTATCGACCTTGGTCACGATAGCCTGATCGTCCATGTAGTAGGAATCGGAGAAAGTGACTTCCTTCTCACGCTCGGGCGTGTCGGTGATAGCCGCGATGGAGACGTCATACTTGGCGCCCGAAGCGACGCCCGGAACCAGCGTGTCAAAGTCATTGTTGACATACTCGACATCCAGGCCCAGCTTGTCGCCGATAGCCTTGATGAGCTCAAGGTCAAAGCCCTGATAATCGCCGTTGTCATCCTTGTACTCAAACGGAGCGTACTCGGCAGAGGTGCCGACGGTCAGCGTACCGTCCTTGACGAGCGCGTACTCCTTGGAACCGTCGACCTTCTCGACCTTAGCGTCGTCAGAGCTGCTGGAACCGGCATCAGAACCAGAGGTGGCGTTGGACGAGCCGCAGCCCGTCAGAGCGAGGGCGAGCGCCATAGCACCCGTGGCGGCAAATGCGCCAAGCTTCTTCAGCTTCATAATCAGTCTCCTTCCAATGACCCCACATGATTCAGAGGTCCGCAAAAACTGATGGCTATTATGCACCCGCTTGGGAGAATCTGCAATTAGAAAACTGATTGAAACAAACCCATAACGTGAATGAAGCACTCCACTTTATGACAGTCATTACTGCTGCAACGACCTTAACAGTTTGATTTCAGCCGCATAACCTGCAAGTTCGTTCGGTGTCTCTAAAATGAATGGCAATGCGCGCAAGCGGCTATTCGATACAATATTCTGCATAACCTGCATACCGCCGCCAAACTCTTCACTACCCAGATAACCCTTACCGATGCATTCGTGGCGGTCCTTATGGGCGCCGCAAGGGTTCTTCGAATCGTTGATATGTACGGCATGCAAGCGGTCGATACCAACCACGCGGTCGAACTCGTCGAGCACACCATCAAGATCGTGGACGATGTCATAGCCGGCATCATTCACATGGCAGGTGTCCAGGCACACGCCCAGCTTGTCCGATAGCTCTGGACGCCTGGCAGCAGCACCCTCGATAATGCGTGCCAGTTCCTCAAAGCTGCGGCCCACCTCAGTACCCTTGCCGGCCATGGTCTCGAGCAGCACCGTCGTCTGCTGGCCCTCAAACATCACTTGGCACAGGGTGTCGACGATCATCTGAATGCCGGCGTCGGGGCCCTGCCCCACATGCGCGCCAGGGTGGAAGTTGTAGTAGTTGCCGGGCAGCGCTTCCATGCGCCGCAGGTCCTCTGCCATGGCCTCCAAGGCAAACTCGCGCGCCCGCTCTTTGGCAGAACAGGGGTTGTAGGTATAGGGGGCATGCGCCACGAGCGGGCCAAAGTCGTTTTGCTCCATAAGCTCGCGCAGGGCCGCCACGTCATCCATGTCAAGGTCTTTCGCCTTGCCGCCGCGCGGGTTGCGCGTAAAGAATGCAAAGGTATTGGCGCCAATGGACAGCGCCGTCTCCCCCATTGCCCGATAGCCCTTCGTCGTGGATAGGTGACACCCGATCGTCAGCATCCCCAGCTCCCCCTCATCAGTTGCGGTGAAATAGTTCCTGTCGATGCCTTATTCTGCCGCAAACAGAAACTATTCCACCACAAGTTATAAAAGGGGCATCAGAGATGCGGGCCACCAAGCACTACGGCTACGGGCGCCGGCGTCATGATCCCTCACGCGTCAGCGCCAAGTCCTAGAGGGCTAGACGGATTGCATCGATAATGCGCGCGCAGCGCTGTGTGGCGGCAAGGGGCATGACGGGACTCTCGAGTTTCCCCGCCCGGATGAGCTGGGTCGAATGCTGAATTTCGCCGTAGAAATCATCGACCTCAAACGGGGCATTTATTTCGAGTATTCGTCCGTCGGAGCACTTCACATGGGCGAGCTCGGGGCGATGGAGGCGCTCGATTTCCAACGAGCCCCGCTCGCAGGCAATCGTTAAGCGGCTTTCATATGCTGCTTTACCGTCGCACGCCATATGAATGGGTATACCGCCAACACTCATATGGATCTCATCGGCCCAATCCACGCGGCCGCCCGATACGTCACGCCAGCGAACTTCACGAGACGAAACATCGCACGCACCCGCAAGCAGATCCTCAAACCACCCGACCGCATAGCAGCCCATGTCATATAGACAGCCACCCTGCAACGGATCGAGTAGATAACTCGAAGGGGACTCACCATAATCGAGTTTTTGCACGCTTTCGATCGAAACGATACGGCCGAGCTCGCCCGACGCAAGCAAGCCCTTCACGCGAGTGCGCATCGGGCAAAACCGATTCTTCATCGCCTCCATAAACAGCACGCCGCACTCACGGGAAACGGAGGCGATCGCATGGGCCTCTTCTTCATTCAAAACGGCCGGCTTTTCGCACAGTACGGCCTTTCCCGCGCGCAGTGCCCGACAGACCCAATGCGCATGCATGCCATGCGGAAGAGCCAAGTAGATTGCGTCGACATCGGGGTCGGCAATCAGCGCATCATAAGCCGCATCGCCGTTATCGTCAGCCGTGGCATAACCGTGCGCGGCATCAATCGAAAACGCCCTGCAAAACTCCTCGACATGCGAAGGAGTGCGACCGGCGGCAACCACAAGCCGTGCCCCGTCCACCTCCTTGAGCGACGATGCAAATCGATGCGAAATGTGTCCAGCGCCCAAAACGCCCCAACGAACCTCACGCAAATCATCACATGAATCCCGATGGCCCACGACAGCCCCCTTCAGTTGCGGTGAAATAGTTCCTGTTTAAGCCCTATTCTGCCGCAAGCAGGAACTATTCCACCGCAAGTTATAAAAGGGTCACGAGGAGCGCGTTTTGCCGAAGGCCTTAAGCACCGCCGTCACGGGGCCAGGCTGAAAACGGCGGCGTACGTCGTCCAAGCGCCCGGGGATATCGATGTGCTGCGGGCAATGCCGCGCGCATTTGCCGCACTTGACGCAATTGCTCACCAGCTTGGGCTCGTTCGTCCGCACCGCGCTCGCCGTAAAGTATTGAGACAGCCCCGTAAACCAGCTGTGCGCATAGCTTGCGTTGTAGGCAGCAAAACACCCAGGGATATTGATGCCTTTAGGACACGGCATGCAATAGCCGCATCCCGTGCAGGGCACGCGATTCGATTTTTCAAACTCCCTCAGCACGCGTGCGATGGCATCGAGCTGAGCAGCCGTCATCGAATCCGGCAGGGCCCGATCGGCCAACGCCGCGTTCTCATCCACTTGCGCGGTATCGGTCATACCCGAAAGCAGCATCGTCACCTGAGGATGGTTCCACACCCACGAAAGCCCCCAGGCGGCCGGAGTGCGCAAATGCGGGTCACAGGCGCCATCGAGCACAGCGCGTGCCCGCGGCGGCAGTTTGCCCGCTAGACGACCGCCCAGCAGTGGCTCCATCACAAACACCGCAAGACCGCGCTCCGCAGCCGCCATGAGTCCTGCCGTTCCCGCTTGGTAACGCTCGCCGGCATAGTTGTACTGGATCTGGCAAAAATCCCAGTCATATGCGTCAAGCACCGTCAGGAAATCCGCCGCGCTGCCGTGATACGAAAAACCAATCTGGCGAATGCGCCCCGCCGCCTTTTGACGCGCGATCCAGTCCTCGATGCCCAACGCCACTACACGTTCCCACTGGGCGGGCGAGGTGATGTTGTGAATGAGGTAATAGTCGATATGGTCGGTTCGCAGGCGGCGCAGTTGTTCGTCGAAAAAACGGTCGAAATCCTCCGCGCACTTGCACGAAGTATGCGGCAGCTTAGTCGCCAGCAACACACGGTCGCGCAGCCCCAAGCGCTCAAGTGAGGCACCCACGCACGCCTCGTTACCGGGATAGAGATATGCAGTATCCAGATAATTAATCCCCTGATCAACCGCACGGGAAATGATGGCATCGGCTGTCTTCGCATCCGGACGTCCCGGCGCACCGGGAAATCTCATGCAGCCCAGCCCCAACGCCGAGATACGGTTACCGCTTTTGGGGTCAACGCGATATTGCACGGCCCCTCCCTTCGCCATCAGCGCCCCGGCAAGGCGAAACACAATGGTCACGCGGCCGAAACATCGTGGAATCGCAATCGAGAACGTATCGTAACGCAGCAGAAATCGAGCTGTCACGGCACCGCTTTAACATCAGCAAAAAGCCCGATGAAAGGAGGCGAGCGTGACCACACGCGAGGATGCCTACCCCTACCCCGGCGAACAATACATCCTCTCGGTCGACCGTTACTAGATCGAGGTCATGGACCATCTGGACGAGCTTCCCGCCACGGGCGCCGTCATCTTCTGCACCTTCCCTAAGGTCCGCGATGGTGTCGGATACCCCGCACGCGTTTTTGCAGTCTGCCCCGCGGCATAAGTTCCCATGCGTTTGTTCTTCTAAATTCCGCCTCCGGTGCACGCTACATGCTCCAGCGGCATACAATCCACCAGGCGCCCCGCACGCGGGCGCCTTTTTGTGAGGAGATGATTCACATGCAGATCAACAAGGTCGCCTTTATCGGCAAGGGCGGCGTCGGGCTACTCTACGGCAGCATGATCGCCCAGGCACTCGGCGACGATGCCGTCGAATACGTCATGGACGACGCCCGTTTCGAGCGTCACGCAGGCGACGCCCTTACGGTCAACGGCGAGCCCTGCGCACTCAAGTCCGTGCGCGCCAGCGAGGCAACGCCCGCCGATCTGGTCATTCTCACGGTCAAGACGACTGGACTCGACCAGGCGCTCAAGACTATGGAACACATCGTGGGCCCCAATACGCTCATCGCCTCGCTGTGCAACGGCATTACGAGCGAGCAAAAGATTGCCGAGCGCTTTGGCTGGAAGCATACCGTTCTTGGTATTTGCCAAGGCATGGACGCCGTGTTCCTCAACGGAGAGCTCACCTTTACCAATGCGGGCGAAATCCGCTTTGGCGCGGCGGCCGGTACGGACCCCGCAGCCATCACCGCCATCGACGAGCTCTACACACGCTGCGGCATCGCCCATACCGTCGAGAGCGACATTGCACACCGCATGTGGGCCAAACTCATGCTCAACGACGGCATCAACCAGACCTGTATGGCCTACGGCGGGACCTACGGAAGCGCCACGGAGCCGGGCTCCGAGCAGCGTCGCTGCTTTGTTTCCGCCATGCGCGAAACGCTTGCGGTCGCCAACGCCGAGGGCATTGAGCTGACCGAGGCAGACCTGACGCAGATGGTGCACCTCATCGAGGGAATCGACCCCGCCGGTATGCCCTCGATGGCTCAAGACCGCGTCGCAAGGCGCAAAACCGAGGTTGATGAGTTCGCGGGCACCATCTGCCGCCTCGCAGCCAAACACGATATCCAGGTGCCGCAAAACGATTGGCTCTATCGACGCATCCGCGATATCGAGAAAAGCTGGTAGCGCCAACGCACCGCATTCAACAGCCTTAACAGCAAAGCCGCCGCAAGGAAACCGTTCCCCCTGCGGCGGCTTTCATCTTCGTCTATGACCAGCGGCCAATCTCACAACAGTTAGCGTTGCGACTCCGGCACCTCGTCCTCGTCATCGCGGCAAAGCAGCACGCCGGCGCTTCCCAGCAGCGCCACTGCGATCAGCGCGCCAACCACGATTGGAGTAGCCCCGCATGCCCCCTGCATGCCCGCAACGAGCGCGGCCGTAGGACCAAGGCAGCCAAGCACCAATGCGACGGCGGCAACGGCGATATCTCGAGCGTTCACAAGACCACTTCCTCCAAGAGAAAGACCTTAATTCTCAAGAACCAGTGTGCCCCGCGCCCATATGCGCGGCGTACTGCCACGGTAAGCGCTCTGTTAGCTCAAGCATGCACAAAAAACGGACGCCCTTACGTTGCCCAAAGGCTCGGTAAAGACGCCCGCCCGTCATGTCCTATTGGCTTATAGCAGATTACCAACCGGTATAGTAGTCGGTGGTTCCGGCTGCGCAGCCGGAGTCATAGACCTTGCACTCGCCCTTGGAACCGGTAAACGTGGAGCC
Source organism: uncultured bacterium (assembly GCA_905215815.1). Taxonomy (GTDB): domain Bacteria; phylum Actinomycetota; class Coriobacteriia; order Coriobacteriales; family Coriobacteriaceae; genus Collinsella. Next base: position 40,078 of record CAJMRN010000001.1, read on the forward strand.
CTGAGCCTTATCGCCCGCGGCAACGACGTAGTAACCATCGGAATCGCGCCAAAAGCCCTCGGAATCCTGAGTCCACTCGCCCGTGCGGTGATGGTAGAGCACGTTGCTGCTGTAATAGGTCTCACGACGACCGTTATAGTTATTGACGCCGCTCGAGCGCGTCAGGCCCGAGCCGTTCGCGTAATACGCAGCTGCCGTATAGGACGGGACGTAGCCTGCGTTGCCATATGACGCCTGGGCGGCCTCGGCAGCTTCTGCCTCGGCGGCCGCAGCCTCGAGCGCCTCACGCTTGGCATCCTCAAGCGTCGTGCGCAGCTCATCGAGCTCGGTCGATTTGGCGTCGACCTCCTCCATCGTCAAAAGACCGCCCGCACCATCGATACAACCTTGCAGTACAGCGCGCTCGTCATCGGTGGCATAGTCACCGTACATGTTCATGATGATCTGGGCGCGGACCTCCAGGGAATCGCGCTTGGCCCCCATAGAGGCGTTCCACTCCTGCATGGAGCCAAAGCCGTCGCCGCGATAGTCGACGGGCTGCATCAGCGTCGCCTCGGACGGCGTGGATCCGACCGTGTCGGACAGTGTTGCCGCGTGGGCATCGGTTGCGCCGGCGCCCGCTAAAAGTGCCACGGTCAGAGCGGCGGAAAGGGCGGCGGCTTTCGGTTTTCGTGAATCAATCCTCATGTAGCTGGAAACCTCCGTAGTGCGTTTTTGCTGCGTTTGAGCTGCGTGTGATTCGATCGCGCTGCATAGTACCCCGAGCAAATCGCGACCTGCGGTTTTTCTCAAAAGGTGCACGTCATTTGCGTAAAACTCACATCCTCTCAACAGGAGTTTTCCACATCTCGATTGCATAAAGCATGTCAAAAACCCTGTAATAGCGCCCTTCCTATGCAAAAAAGGCGCCTGCGCAACCATTGCTTGCGCAGGCGCCTTGAGCAGGCATTTTATGCAGTTATACCTATCGAGTCGCAAGGGGTCCTTGCACAAGTCGCCCTACTCGTCCAGTGCGGCAAAGGCCTGCTTCAGGTCCCAAATGATGTCCTCAGCGTTCTCGGTACCGATGGAAAGACGGATCGTGGAGGGCGTGATGTTCTGCTCGGCGAGCTCCTCGGCAGAGAGCTGGGAGTGCGTAGTCGTAGCCGGATGCACGACGAGCGACTTGACGTCGGCCACGTTGGCGAGCAGCGAGAACACCTGCAAGTGGTCGATGAACTTCCATGCAGCCTCCTGGCCGCCCTTAATCTCAAAGGTAAAGATCGAGGCACCACCGTTGGGGAAATACTGCTTGTAGAGCTCATGGTCGGGGTGCTCAGGCAGGCTCGGGTGGTTCACCTTGGCGACGTGGCTGTCACAAGCCAGGAACTCAACGACCTTCTTGGTGTTCTCGACATGGCGGTCGACGCGCAGCGACAGGGTCTCGGTGCCCTGGAGCAGGATCCAGGCGTTAAACGGGCTAATGCAAGCGCCCTCGTCACGCAGCAGGATGGCGCGGACATAGGTCGCGAAGGCGGCAGGGCCGGCAGCCTCGGCAAACGAGACGCCATGATAGGAGGGATTGGGCTCGGCGATCTGCGCATACTTGCCACTCGCCTTCCAATCGAAGTTACCGCCGTCGACGATCACACCGCCCAGCGAGGTGCCGTGGCCGCCGATAAACTTGGTTGCGGAGTGGACGACGATGTTGGCACCATGCTCCAGCGGACGGAACAGATACGGGGTGCCGAAGGTGTTGTCGACGACAACCGGCAGACCATGCTTCTTGGCGATCTCGGAGATGGCGTCGATGTTGGGGATGTCGGAGTTGGGGTTACCGAGCGTCTCGAGATAGATGACCGTGGTGTTGTCCTTGATGGCGCCCTCGACCTCGTCCAGGTTATGGGCATCGACGAAGGTGGTCTCGACACCAAACTGGGAGAGCGTGTGCTCCAGCAGGTTGTAGGAACCGCCGTAGATGGTCTTCTGGGCGACCACGTGGTCACCAGCCTGGGCAAGTGCCTGCAGGGTATAGGTGATGGCAGCGGCACCGGAGGCGACGGCAAGACCGGCCACGCCACCCTCGAGCGCGGCGATACGGTCCTCGAAGACGCCCTGGGTGGAGTTGGTCAGACGGCCGTAGATGTTACCGGCGTCGGCAAGACCAAAGCGGTCGGCGGCGTGCTGGGAGTTGCGGAACACATAGCTCGTGGTCTGGTAGATAGGCACGGCACGGGAGTCGGATGCAGGATCGGCGCTCTCCTGGCCAACGTGCAGCTGCAGGGTATCGAAACCAAAGGTGTGCTCGGGGTTGTTGATAAACTGGCTCATGATGATCTCCTTGATCGAACAAAAGTAATAAGAGTAAGAGAAGTAAGTCGCTGTCTCCTGATCACGCCGACGGGCGCAAACAGGAGCCCGGCATTCGTCTTGGTAAGCAATTCATATGCGGGCCTCCTTTCGCATCCCTGTTCCGTGGTCGGCTTAATTACCTACTGCCTTTGTGTGTTTTGAATAGTACGAGCATTGTTTCCCTCGGTCAATCACTTAAAAGCGCTAATCTGTTATCTGTTTTATAGATAGCAATCGAGAGGATGGCGTCGATGACCCTTCAGCAGCTTCGTTTTCTGATTGCCGTGGCAGAGTCCGGCTCAATCAACGCTGCAGCTCAGCGCCTCTATACCGCTCAGTCCAACATCTCAAACGCCGTCAAAAGCCTGGAACAGGAGCTCCATCTGGAGATCTTTATGCGCTCCAGCCGCGGCGTCACGCTCACCAACGACGGCACCGAGCTTTTGGGCTATGCGCGCCAGGTCGTAGAGCAGGCCGACATGCTCGAGGCACGCTACGAGGACGGCGGCACACCCCAGGCGCGCCTTGCCGTCTCGGCCCAGCACTACGCGTTTTCGGTTGAGGCCTTTGTCAACGTCGTCGAGCGCTGCCGCGACAGTAAGTTTGAGTTCATCATGCGCGAGACCACCACCTCGCAGATCATCGACGACGTCCGCGCATTTCGCAGCGATATCGGCATTCTGTACCTGGATGACTTTAACGCCCGCGTTCTGCAGAAGGCCTTCGCCGATGCCCGCGCAAGCTTCCATCCCCTCTTCGACGCGACGGTCCACGTCTTCGTTAGCGAACGCCACCCGCTCGCACGCCGCCCTCAGCTGTCCCTTGCCGACCTCACGCCCTATACGCGCTACAGCTTTGAGCAGGGAACCTCAAACTCCTTCTATTACGCCGAGGAACCTTTTAGCTATATCCCTTGCGACCGCAACATACGAATCTCGGACCGCGGAACACTTACTAACTTACTTATCACGTCGAACGGTTACACCCTGTCGACCGGTGTCCTTTCCAATGAAATGCAGTGGGGTATGGCATCGATCCCGTTAGCAGACGCCCCAACGATGCACGTAGGATATATCATGCACGACGAGCGCAAGCCCTCTCCTCTCTTGCGGCAATACCTCGACGAGCTCAACCGCATCATCCATGCCGACCAGCTGTCGGAAGACGGGGTAGAAATCGTAGATTGCTAGCCCGCGGCGGGCATGGCGCTACAATGGTCACTCACACGAAGCGTACCCAACGAAAGGAACCATGTGAAGGTCATCATCTATACCGACGGCTCGGCCCGATCAAATCCGGGACGCGGCGGCTACGGCGCCGTGCTCAAGTACACCAACCCCGCCGGCAAGACCTTCACCTCCGAGCTTTCGCGCGGCTACGCCAAGACCACTAACAACCGCATGGAGCTCATGGCGGTCATCGTGGCGCTCGAGGCACTTAACCGCCCCTGCGAGGTCGAGGTCCATTCCGATTCGCAATACGTCGTCAACGCCTTCAACAAGCACTGGATCGACGGCTGGAAAAAGCGCGGGTGGAAAACTGCCAACAAGCAGCCCGTCAAGAACCGCGACCTGTGGGAGCGTCTGCTTGCCGCAAAGAGCAAGCATAAGGTGGAGTTCATCTGGGTTAAGGGGCATGCCGGCCACGAGCTCAATGAGCGCTGCGACGAGCTCGCCACCACCGCGGCCGACGGAGCCAACCTCGATATCGACGCCGGCTTTAGCGAGAGCGACCTGTAACGGCGTTTTCGCACGCCATTTCTTGCCCTCTCGCGCTACACTCATCCTGTAAACCGAACGGCACGAGGGGGATACATGCTGCGTATAGCGACCATCGGCACATCCATGATTACCAACGACTTTATCCAGGTCGTCAACGCCAACGACCAAGCTGCGTTTGTGGGTACGCTCTCGCGCGATGCCGATCGCGGTACCGCCTTTACCGCCGAGCGCGGTGGCGAGCGAAACTTCACCGCGCTTGACGAGCTTGCGTCCGCCGACGACGTCGACGCCGTCTACATCGGCAGTCCCAATGCGCTCCACTACGAGCAAGCGCTCGCCTGCATCGCCGGTGGCAAGCATGTCATCGTCGAGAAGCCCTTCTGCGCCACCGAAGCGCAGGCGTTGGAAGTCTTCCGCGCTGCCGAGGCAGCAGGTGTCGTGGCCCTCGAGGCCATGCGTCCCCTCCACGATCCCGCCTTCCACGCCATCGAGGATGCCCTGGGCGAGATCGCCCCCATCCGCCGCGCCTCATTGCGCTTTGGCAAGTATTCTTCGCGCTACAACGAAGTTCTCGCGGGGCGCGCCACCAATATCTTCGACTGCAATATGGCATCGGGTTCCCTCATGGACATTGGCGTCTACGCCGTCGAGCCCATGGTCGAGATTTTCGGCATGCCCTCCGGCCTTACGAGCATGACTACTCTGCTCGACCCCACCACGCGACAGCTCACGCACGGCCCCATCGATGGCTGCGGTTCCATCCTCGCCAGCTACGGCGGTGGCCGTATCTCCGTCGAGCTCGCGCACTCCAAAATTACGAATGACCTGCTGCCCTCGCAGATCGAAGGCGAGCGTGGCACTATCCAGATTGACCATCTGTCCACGCCCCGCAACGTCCGCATCGACTATCGCGGCGACGTCGTACGCGGCTCGGCGACCGAGGCACCGCGCGAACAGGGCGACAACGGCCGCGTGCTCGACCTGCCCAAATCGAGCAACACTATGGAATACGAACTCACAGACTTTATCACCGCTATCGACGGCGTTCATCACGTTAAAGATGAGATTTGGGAAACACCGGCTGGGCGCCATGAGCTTGGCCACTATCGCGATGTCACGCTTGTCTCACTGCGCATCATGGATGCCGTGCGTCAGCAGGCCGGCATTACCTTCCCCGCCGATTCAGTCAAGCAGGCCTAGCGATGGGCTTTTTTGACAAGTTCTTCTCCGGCGGCAGTCGAGAGCCTCAAAAACCATCAAACGTTGAGCTCGAGCTGCGCCGCAGGCTTACTGTGCTCGCAAGCGACGAGGCCACTCAAGACACCCCCCTGCGCTACTTCCTGCGCTGGGCGGGGCAAGTCCAGGGCGTTGGTTTTCGCTTTACCAACACCAACCTCGCGCAGGCACGCGCACTCACCGGCTGGGTGTGTAACATGGAAGACGGTTCGGTCGAAATGGAGGTACAAGGCGCGCCCGCGGATATCCTGTCTCACCTCGAAGCGCTCCATGCCTCCTATGAGCGCATGGGAACGCGCTTTCGCCTCGTAGACGCCCAAGTCCGAGCCCCACTTGCCAATGAAGACGGTTTCAGTCCTCATTATTAGTATTGTGTGCTAAATACGGTATCATTTACCTACGACCGTTGATAGAAAAGAGGCGAGGCGCATGGCGATGCAAAGAAGAAACACCAAGCAGCGGAAGCTGGTTCTTGATGCCGTGCGCCAAAGCTACAACCATCCCACCGCCGATGAGATCTACAACGCCGTGCGCGAACAGGACGACAGAATCAGCCGCGGTACGGTCTACCGCAACCTCAATCTCTTGGCCGATGCCGGGGAGATTCTCTCGATCAAGACGCCGGGCGGCAGCCGCTTCGATCGCACCGTCGAGCCGCATGCGCATATTATCTGCACCTCGTGCAACCGCGTCATCGATGTGCCGCTCTCCTTCGACGCCCGGCTCGATGCCAAGGCGTCCGAGCAAATCGGTTGGAACGTCACCTCGCACTACACCATCTTCGAGGGCCTCTGCCCCAACTGTAGGTAGATTTTGGGACATGCCTACTCGGCAAGCAGGCGACGCAGTTCTTCTTCGACCGTGTGCACATAGCGGACGCGGTCATTAATGCCGCGCATGCTGGGATTGCAGCTTTCCATCAGATAGGGATGGCCCACCACGTTGAGCATGTCGCGGTCGTTTTCGTTATCGCCAAACGCCATCATCTCATCGGGCGAAATTCCCAGGGCACGACCGTAATCGGCAAGCGCGGACCCCTTGCCCGAATCAAAGCCGATAAAGTCGGTCCATTCGGTTCCCGACGTCATCACATCGACCCGGTCGCTAAAGCGACGCACAAAATACTCCAGCGCCGCCGGCTGCTCTGTCTCGGGCGTTTGAAACGCAATCTTAATGACATCCTCGTCAATGTCCTCGGGACGGTCGACCACCGCCACATCGCAATGGACCTCGTAACGCAAATGGTCGACGAACGCATCGTTGCCGCTTATGGTGTAGAGGTGCCCCTCGCAGGAAAGGGTTACATCGGCATGGGGGTAGGCGACTACGGCATTCGCGATATCCATCGCCAGGTCACGCCCCATAGAGCGCTTGACAACGGCACGCCCCTCGCTCATGACCAGGGCGCCGTTTTCGCACACATAGACAAGCTCGTCTGCCACCGGGGCAAACAGGTAGCGCAAACTCGCATATTGACGGCCACTCGCCGGCATAAACACAATGCCGCGACGGTGCAGCTCGTCGATGAGCTCAAATGCCTCGGGGCGTGGCTCGCGCTCCCCCGGATGCAGCAACGTGCCATCCAAATCGCAGGCGATCAGCTTGATTCCCTCAAGACCCATATGTTCCCCCAAAGCATCCCATCAACAGCAAGACGGACTTTGAATAGTTGCCTCTCAAAGTCCGTCTTACGCATACGCACGTTAGCCGCGCGCCTTCTTTACGATCGTAAAGTCTGGAGCCATACTCACAACAACATCCGCCGCGCTCGATGCAAAGCGTCGACTGGCATCGAGCTCGCGTGTGACCACCGAGAGCCGAACGCCCTCGATGCCCCGGAGCATGCGACCCAAAACCGGTTGCACCGGCGTATACATGCGCACGGTATGCTCGTCCGAATCGCCTCGGAAAAGCGGCGCGTGCATATTGCCGATCTCCCAGCACGCATGCGCGAGCGCAATCGGATCCATGCGGTCGACTTCGACCAAATAGACCTCGGCACTGCGCAGGCGCACGACAACCACTACGGGCACCGTGCCCGTGCGGTCGATAGCGAGCACGTCGCCGTCGGCAAGGCGTTCGCCATCAGCGGCATCCAGCCGGACATTCACCGTGCGCCCCAGCTCCGTCACGCCCACAAACGTGCGCGTATCAGCCTGGTCCCAATCGAGTAGCAGCTCGTCAACCTCAAAAATGCCACCCATCTCCCGACGAAGCAGGAGTTCATAGGACGGGTCGTTGAGATTTCCCAAGCGCTCCGTAGCTACCAGGTCCCCGGACATCAACTAGTCCTCGACCTCGACGAGCTCGATATCAAAGTTGAGGTCCTTGCCGGCCAGCTCGTGGTTGGCGTCGAGCGTCACGGCCTCGGACGTCACGTCGATGACAACAGCAGGGACAGGCATGCCGCTCGGCGTGGACAGGAAGAGCTTCATGCCCTTCTCGATCTGCTCGATGTTGGGAACCTGCTCGGCCGGGAAGGTAATAACCATCTCGGGATTGTGCTCACCGTAGGCATCGGCAGCAGGAATGTGTACAGACTTCTTCTCGCCCACCTGCATATCGATAACGGCGGCGTCGAAACCCTTGATCATCTGACCGGCACCGCAGGTGAACTCCAGCGGCTCGCCGCGATCATAGGAGCTATCGAACTGCGTGCCGTCGTCGAGCGTGCCACGATAATGGGTCTTAACCTTCTTGCCCTGGTTGGACATGCTAACCTCCGTAATAAGGGCGGCGCACAACGCGGGCCGCCATGAACATATGGCGCTAACTATACCCTAGTCATACAATTCAATGACAGTTTGCAAAGAAACGCTGCAACCGGAGGAACCATGGCATACCCCGTATTTGACCTACACTGCGACACCGCCGACCGCATCGGCTGGGCCACGCTTGATCTCGACCTGCGCTTTACCGCCGGCACCGACGGTTATTTCCCCGGCGACGAGACACATCCGCAGGATTTCGACCTCATCGAGGGCAACGCCTGCGCCATCTCGCTCGCAAAGATCGGCAACACGCCGTGGGCACAGTGCTTCGCCACGTTTGTCCCCGACGAGATTCCCACCGCCCACGCCGCGCGCTTCCAGGCGCAAATCATGGCACACATGAGCGGCCAGGCCATGCTCAACCACGACCGCATGGTCAACGTACGCAGCACCGCTGACATTCGCCCTGCACTCAAAGACGGCAAGGTCGCTTGCATCCACACCATCGAAAACGCCACGTTCTTTGCCGAGGACCCCGCGCTGATCGAGGTGCTCAAGAGCTTGGGCGTACTCATGTCATCACTCAGCTGGAACGCGCAGGGACCGCTCGCGAGCGGACACGATACCCGCGCCGGCCTCACCGCCGCCGGCATCGAGGCGCTTACGCAGATGGAGCACGCCGGCATGGTACTCGACGTCTCCCACCTCAACGATGAGTGCTTTGACGAGGTTGTCGCCCACGCCACGCGCCCCTTCGTCGCCAGCCACTCCAACTCCCGTGCGGTTTGCGGCGTCAAGCGCAACCTCACCGACGACCAGTTCCGCACCATTCGCGACATGGGCGGTATCGTCGGCCTCAACTACTGCAGCGAGTTCCTTTCCAACGACGCAACCGACAAGACCGCCGCAGACGTCACCTTCGACCAGCTGGCGGCACATATCGAGCACTGGCTCGACCTGGACGGCGAGGACGTCATCGCGCTCGGCGGCGACTGGGACGGCGCCAAGGTACCCGACTTCCTCTCCGATGCCAGCAAGATGCCCGAATTCCAGAACATGCTCTCCAAGCACTTTGGCAAGACCGTGATGCAAAAACTCTGCAGCGATAACGCCCTTGCCTTCTTTGAGCGTTATTAATTTCACATCCCTTGAGCGGGCCGGCATGCCGAGCGATCGACATGCCGGCCCGTCCCCAATCTGAAGGATAACTTTTGACGCAGCAATTTACGATTTCCGTACCCCGACCGGATGAGATGCCCATCCCCGTCGTCGTTACCAAAAAGCGCGTCAAGAACTTCAACCTGCGCGTCACATCGAGCGGTGAGGTCCACGCCAGCGCACCGCTCGACGCCAGCCGCGAGCGTATCGAAGCGTTTGTAAAGCGCAACAGCGCCTGGATTATCAACCGACTTGCCCAGCGCGAGCAACGTCAGACGACGGCACAGGAGCCGCTCAGCCCCTCGTCCATCATTGCGCTTTGGGGCAAGCCCATTACGGTACAGGACGCACTCGACCACAACTTTGCATCACCCGCACCGCGACCCAAGCAGGCTACCTTCGCAAGTTTTATGGGTACCGACGAATCGGACGAAGGCCCACAGGCCAAGCGGCGCGCAATCCTAGACGGTCTAACGTCCGACGAGCTCCAAGTCCATATCGACCAGCTCTATACGTCCGAGGTCACATCGGCGCTACGCGATATTGTGCACGCATACGAAATCGCAATGGGTGTCGCCGTTTCCCGCGTTTCCGTACGCAGCATGAAAACGCGCTGGGGCTCGTGCACGCCCAAAACCGGCGCCATTCGCATCGCACGCGAGCTTGCCACCTACCCCGTCGAATGCCTCGACATGGTTGTCGCCCACGAGCTCGTCCACTTGCTCGAGCCAAGCCACAATCAGCGGTTCCACGCCCTGCTCGACACGTACTGCCCTAACAATAGAGCTCTGTCGCAGCGACTCAAAAAACCGCCCGCCAACGAGCTCTAGCGTCGGCTAGCGCACGCGCTCGATCTCGACGCCACAGCTTGCCAGGGGAAGACCGACGGGCGCCCAAGGCTTATCGAGCTTAACACGCACGCCAAGCAGCAAGGGGTAACGACGTAGCAGCATCTGGGACACACCCTCGGCTGCAGCCTCGATGAGCTTAAACGTATGCTCGCGCAAATAGCCATCGACATCGTGGCACACCGAGCCGTAATCAATAGAGGCATCCAGGTTATCGTGCTCCCCCGCCGCGCGCAGGTCGGCATAGAGTACCAAGGACACGACAAACTTCTGCCCCAGGGCGTTCTCCTCGGGATACACGCCGTGGTTGGCAAAGACCTCGAGACCGTCGATAGTAATGCGGTCGGCATGGCGCAGGTCGTCATAGCTCACATGGGGTACCGCCGTAGCAGCAGAAATGTCGCCCCTGCCACGACGGGCAAGCTCGGCACCCTCGGTCTTGGTTGCATTCTCGGGCAGCTTTTTGTTAGTCATCGCGATCGTCTCCTTCGTTTAGAACCCCGACCGCGCACACCAACTACACGCGAATCGACAGGTTCTTTTTATCATCGCTCCAGTTGCAGGCATTGCGCGCAGGGCATGCAAAGCAGGCGCGCGACGCTTTGTCGGCTGCATAAAGCAGACGCTCAAGCGGCTGGCTGTTCACGCGCAGCTTTCGATGGCCCAGGATGGCCGTCTTAATGGCTGCGGCATCTGCCGGCTCAAACGCCACGTCTTCGGGCATGCCGCCGAGAATCGCATCAGCGACGCGCTCGCTTGCAACATCATGGGATATACCCGATTCATACTGTTCATCTTTGCCGATATCGTGAAGAAGTGCCGTGGCATAGATGACCTCGCGGTCAAATTCGAGTTGCTCCTCAAGATTCTTAATCCACATAATGCGCGCGACATCCAGCAGATGGTCAATACCGTGGCGGCAAAAGATGCGCCCCGATTCCAACTGAGCAATGTTGCCCAGGTGCCGCCGGAACAGCCCGTTGGCACAGATGTAATCAATGCGAGGCATGGCACCAAAGGGGGTCAGGCCCGAAGCCATAAAGCCGCGACGCGGCGTTCCCCCATCGGTCTTCGATGCAAAGTCGTTGACGACTCTCATGGTTAGCGACCCAGCATCCTAAAGAATCGCTCCTCGAGCGACGGATCGGTCTCAAAGACACCGCGACGAGCAAGCGTTACGGTCTTGGTACCGGGCTTTTGCACGCCGCGCATGGTCATGCACATATGCTCGGCTTCCATCAGTACGATCGCTCCTTGGGGAGCAAGATAATCCATGAGGGCATCGGCAACCTGTGCACACAGCTGCTCCTGCAGCTGCAGACGACGGGCATAGACCTCAACCGTGCGGGCAAGCTTAGACAGACCCGCCACGCGGCCGTTAGGGATATAGCCAATGGCAGCCTTACCATAAAACGGCAGCAGATGATGCTCGCACAGCGAGTAAAACGTAATGTCGCGCTCGATAACCAAATCGTTCGAAGCGACGGCAAAGGTTTTGGACAGGTGCTCCTCGGCGCTCTGATCCATGCCGCCGGCAATCTCGCCATACATACGGGCGACGCGTGCCGGCGTCTCCAGCAGGCCCTCACGAGTTGGGTCCTCGCCTATGCCCTCAAGCAACAGCTTTATTGCGGTCTCAACTTTTTCCTGATCGACCATCTGGGCCTCACTTTTTTCGATTTCGCGTTCGCGCTATGGTACCACGCCCTCCAGCATCGGCCGCCAGCTACATAGTATGGGTCGAATAGACCGGATCGTCTCGCCAAAGCTCCACAGCATCGCAAAGCGCAACGCCCTCACGCGCGGCACGAGCGCGCGTGGCGTTCATGTCGATCACGCGCTGATTACTCGAGCCCCTAAAACGCAACGAAATATCGTACAAGTCTTGAACGAACGGGCCGTCCACCAACATGTCGAGGCAGGCGAGAATGCGGTCCGTCACCTCGGTATGATGACGACCGTCCGGCATAAGTTCCTCGAGCACGTCACCGGTAAAGCACCAAATGGTCTTCCCCGACTCCACAGGGTAGGCCGCACGCACGCGTTCGATAAAGTCAACGAGACCCGCCTGGTTCTCGGGTTCCATGGGCTCGCCACCCAGAATCGTCAGGCCATCAATAAAGGGATGGTCGAGACTCTCGATAATCTTGTCCTCGACGGCACGGTCGAACGGTTCACCCGCGGCAAAGTCCCACGCGACGGAGTTAAAGCAATTCTTGCACCCACGACGGCACCCACTCACAAACAGAGAAGTACGAACACCTTCCCCATTAGCAATGTCGAAATACTTAATGTTCGCGTAGTTCATAGGTAACTCTCCTGGGAGGCCGGGACATATCATCCCGTCCTCAAACATTCTCGGCCTGCGGCCTGCGAAACTGCGGGCGGGACGATATGCCCCGGCCTCATGCAAAGGGTAACTCAATGAACGAAGCGAACATCGAGTATAGGGTTCGAGGTCCAATAAAAGCTTTGTTGCAGCTCAACCGACTCCGCAAGCAAACCGTTGTTGCAAGTCAACTCATTTCCGCTAAGAACTTCGAGGAGTGAGCAGACCGCATGCTGCATCTCAACTACGTCAACTTGGCTGCCCCGTAGCGAGGCCCCGGACCTTTGCTCGATATGAGTTCCGCACGAACAGGAGGCGCCAGTGGCGCCTCCGTCGTGAGCCAAGACTGTCCGAAATAGCGAGTAAAGGTCCGGGGCCTCGCTACGGGGCAGCTTGGGATGGTTATTAGAGATGCAGCACGCGGTCGCGGATCTCCTCGGTTCGACCCTGGTTCCAGAATTGAGTACCGATGTAGCCGCACGTACGACGGGCGACATTCATCTTCTCCTGATCGCGGTTGCCGCAGTTGGGGCACTCCCACACCAGCTTGCCGTCATCCTCGACAATCTTGATCTCGCCATCGTAGCCGCACACCTGGCAGTAATCGCTCTTGGTGTTGAGCTCGGCGTACATGATGTTGTCGTAGATGTACTGCATCACGCGAATGACAGCCTTGAGGTTGTCCTGCATGTTGGGAACCTCGACGTAGGAAATGGCACCGCCCGGCGAAAGCTGCTGGAACATGCCCTCAAACTTGAGCTTATCGAAGGCATCGATCTCCTCGGACACGTGGACGTGATAGCTGTTAGTAATGTAGCCCTTGTCCGTCACGCCCGGGATAATGCCAAAACGGCGCTGCAGGCACTTGGCAAACTTGTAGGTCGTCGACTCCAGCGGCGTGCCGTACAGCGAGAAATCGATGTCGCTTTCGGCCTTCCACTCGGCGCATTTGTCGTTCATGTGCTGCATGACGGCCATGGCAAACGGCGTGCCTTCCTTCTCGGTGTGGCTGTGGCCCGTCATGTACTTGACGCACTCATACAGACCGGCATACCCCAGGCTGATGGTGGAATAGCCGCCCACGAGCAGTTTGTCGATCGTCTCGCCCTTCTTAAGGCGCGCCAGGGCGCCGTACTGCCACAGAATCGGTGCGGCATCCGAAAGCGTGCCCATCAGGCGCTCATGACGGCATAGCAGGGCACGATGGCACAGCTCAAGGCGCTCGTCGAAGATCTTCCAGAACTTGTCCATGTCCTGATGCGAGCTCAGTGCGACATCGGGCAGGTTGATGGTCACAACACCCTGGTTAAAGCGGCCATAGTACTTAGGTTTGGTCGGGTCATAGTTCAGCGCGTTGGCAACATTGTTAAAGCCGTTGCCCGAACGGTCGGGCGTCAGGAAGCTGCGGCAACCCATGCAGGTGTAGCAATCGCCATTGCCGGCGGTCTCACCCTTAGACAGCTTGAGCTCACGCATCTTCTTCTCAGAGATGTAGTCGGGCACCATGCGCTTGGCAGTGCACTTGGCAGCCAGCTGGGTCAGGTAGAAGTACGGGGAATTCTCGTGAACGTTATCGTCCTCGAGCACATAGATAAGCTTGGGGAATGCCGGGGTAATCCACACGCCGGCCTCGTTCTTAACGCCCTCGTAGCGCTGGCGAAGCGTCTCCTCCACGATCATGGCAAGGTCGTGCTTCTCCTGAGGCGTACGGGCCTCGTTAAGATACATAAAGACCGTCACGAACGGTGCCTGGCCATTCGTGGTCATAAGCGTCACGACCTGATACTGAATCGTCTGGACGCCGCGACGGATCTCGTCACGCAGACGGTCCTCAACGACCTCACGGACCTTTTCGGGAGATGCGGAAACGCCGAGCTCCTCAAGCTCGCGAGCAACCTCGCCGCGAATCTTTTGACGGCTCACCTCGACGAACGGGGCGAGATGAGTCAGCGAAATCGACTGGCCGCCGTATTGGGAGGAAGCAACCTGGGCGATGATCTGCGTCGCGATGTTGCAGGCCGTCGAGAAGCTGTGCGGCTTCTCAATCAGCGTACCCGAGATAACAGTACCGTTCTGGAGCATATCCTCCAGGTTCACCAGGTCGCAGTTATGCATGTGCTGGGCAAAGTAGTCCGAATCGTGGAAGTGAATCAGGCCCTCGTTGTGAGCATCCACGATCTCCTGGGGCAGCAGCACGCGCTGCGTCAGGTCCTTGGAAATCTCGCCGGCCATGTAGTCGCGCTGAACGGAGTTGACGGTCGGGTTCTTGTTAGAGTTCTCCTGCTTAACCTCTTCGTTGTTGCATTCGATCAGCGACAGAATCTTGTCGTCGGTCGTGTTCTTTTGGCGCTTTAGGCTCTGAACATAGCGATAGATGATGTAGTGGCGAGCGACCTCGTAGCAGTCGAGACGCATAATCTCGTCCTCGACCAAATCCTGGATCTCCTCGACCGATACGGTGTGACCGGCCTTCTCACATGCCTCGGCGACGTTTTGTGCCGCATAGATCACCTGGCGGTCGGTAAGGCGAGAGCCTTCCTCGACCTCCAAGTTTGCGGCGCGAATCGCATTGACGATCTTATCGATGTCAAAGGTAACCTCGGTGCCGCTGCGCTTGATGATCTTCATCCTCTTGCCTCTTTCGCATCGTAGCCTCATTGCGCTTCAGAGCCAAACGATGCCTGGCAGGGCTTACCCTGTCTTGCGGCGCCGTCGCGCAATCTGTGTTTTCGATAACCATAGACCCTCATGCGGACAATCCTCGCAGCCGATCAAGGGGCTCAAAGATCCATCCAAATGGGGCGAATAAGGTTCTCGCTCTCTGTCCGTCATCTATCATACGACAAAGAGGCATCTATATCCTGTATTCATTTTTTAAGTTAAACACAACATATAGTGTTTCAGCAGGTAAAAGTAATTAGTCAATTTGCAGACGCATTAAAAATGAAGGCCTCTTGGTAGGCTGCTAAAACGTTATCAACTCGACTACCTGCGCGGCAGTTTTGAAACCCCCTCAACCGAGTCGCCGCCAAATAGCACCAAAATCAAGCCGCTCGCGCTAAAAGAATCCAAAAGTTTGTCCTTGACCAACATGTTGCGGTCGTGCCTTGCCGAGCCTCATGCAACCGCGGCACGAATCTTGAAAGATATGTGTATGCAAGCGGAGAAGATGAGAGTTTCCTCGGATGACTACTGAGAAGCATCCCGGAAGAGCAAAAAACTCGAAATTTGGTGACGTATTTGGCAACCAAAACAAAACAGCCCAGAGACATAGCCTCTGAGCTGCGAACATTTGGTGGGCGTTAGAAGATTTGAACTTCTGACCTCTTCCGTGTCAGGGAAGCGCTCTCCCCCTGAGCTAAACGCCCAAATGGAGCGGACAACGGGGCTCGAACCCGCGACCCCAACCTTGGCAAGGTTGTGCTCTACCAACTGAGCCATGTCCGCCTGCGAGGATTTAATATACGGGATGATTAACCCAAATGCAAGAATTATTTTCGAATAATTTGAAAATAGTTCCCGATACCGATGACCCCCGCCTGCTTTGCCGTTCATTACATTGGAAGGACGGAGATCACGGGGAAAGAGCCCCAGCAGCGAGCGACGTCCCAGTGCCCCGGATCACCTCAAAGCAAGCGGGCGTAGGCCGGATGGCCACGCCCGTGAAGCTGAGGGGCAAGATGGGGTGCCCGGAGCCCGCGCAGCGTCAACAAAAAACGCGGTTCGTTAGAACCGCGTAAAATTAGTGGAGCGGACAACGGGGCGTCCGCGTATCCGCTTCGCGGATCCGCACCGGCTTCGCCCGCCTGCCGGCGCGCTCGCCCGCTCGCTACGGACGCTCCGCGTCCGCTTCACGCTCGCGCCTCGACCGAGGTTCGAATCCATGGGATGCCGCCATAAAAGAAAAGCCCCCGTTGCCGGAGGCTTCAAGTTCGATTGGTGCGGCGTATAGGATTCGAACCTATGACGTTCTGATTCGTAGTCAGACCCTCTATCCAGCTGAGGTAACGCCGCAGCGCAAGACATATAAAACCACTTTAGTTAGTTGGAGTCAAGCACAATCCCAAACTTTTTTGAGAATATGTTCCTCACGCAGCTCCGCATGCGCCAGCGTCCCCCATGCGATCAATCGGCTTTTCAACCACATCGAACCCAGCACCGAGCTCCCTCAAAAGCGAGCGCACCCGCTGGGCACAGTCATAATCGGCAAACGAGATACTCAGCATGCGCGCCACCTGGTTAGAAGTCTCAACTCCATAGAACCGCTCAAGTGCCACAAGCCCCTCGTGTGTCACAAAGGTCTCGACTACATGCGGCGACTCCTCAAAGCACCATTGGGTCAACGGACCCTCGCTCGTCTGCCGCACCACCAAACCACCCATACCGGATGGCTCACACGTAACTAGTAGGTGCTCCCCACCTTCATCGCTCTCAAACAAAACTACCCGCTCATCAAACAGCTCCATCGCATCCCCTTCCTCTCGCTTCTATTTAACAAAAGCATAGCAGGTAGATGCCTGTATACAGAACGTTTGTTCGTGTGTTTTTTATTGAGCTGTCCGCGCGATATGGTAAAGCTCCGCACACAAAAAGGGCGCCCCAGAAAGGAGCGCCCTTGCAAATCGCTTATGCAGGCAACCTACGCAACCGGCTCGATCTTCTCGAGGCCGCCCATGTAAGGACGAAGAACCTCGGGGACCGTGATGGTGCCGTCGGCGTTCTGGTAGTTCTCCAGAATGGCGGCCATGGTGCGGCCAGCCGGCAGGCCGGAACCGTTGAGGGTGTGCAGGTAGCGCGAGCCCTTGAAGTTCTCGGGGTCGCGATACTTGATGTTGGCGCGACGGGCCTGGAAATCGCCGCAGTTAGAGCAGGAGCTGATCTCCTTGTAGGCGTTATAGCTCGGCAGCCAGACCTCGATGTCGTAGGTCTGACGGGCAGAGAAGCCCAGGTCGCCGGTGCACAGGCTAATCACGCGATACGGAAGGCCCAGCTGCTGAAGCAGGAACTCGGCCTCGGCGGTCATGCTCTCGAGCTCCTCGTCGGACTCCTCCGGCTTGGCAAACTTGACCATCTCGACCTTGTCGAACTCGTGCTGGCGGATGATGCCGCGGGTGTCGCGGCCAGCGGAGCCGGCTTCCTCGCGGAAGCAGGGGGTGAAGGCGGTGTAGCGGCGCGGCAGGGTATCAGCATCGAGAACCTCGCCGGCGTGCAGGTTGGTAAGCACGACCTCGGCGGTGGGGATCAGGAAGTTGTCGCCCGAGACGTGATAGGCGTCGTCCTCGAACTTGGGCAGCTGACCCGTGCCAAACATGGTCTGACGCTTGACGACGATGGGCGGCCACCACTCCTTAAAGCCACGGCTGGTGTGCGTGTCAAGGAAGAAGTTGATGAGGGCGCGCTCAAGACGGGCGCCGGCGCCACCGAGAACGGTAAAGCGGCTGCCGGAGAGCTTGTTGCCGCGCTCAAAATCGAGGATGTCGAGGTCGGTGCCCAGGTCCCAGTGCGGCTTAAAGTCGAAGTCGAACTCGCGCGGGGTGCCCCAACGACGGCGCTCGATGTTCTCGTCCTCATCCTTGCCGTACGGCGTGGCCTCGCAAGGGATGTTGGGAAGGTGAGCCATAAAGTCGTACTGCTCCTGCTCGAGAGCGGTGCGGCGCTCGGCCAGACCGTCAATCTTCTCGTTGACGGCGCGCACGGCCTCCTTGGCGGCCTCGGCCTCGTCCTTCTTGCCCTCCTTCATCAGGGCGCCAATCTTCTTGGACTCGGCGTTACGCGTGGCCTGGAGCTCCTCGACCTCGGTGATGACGGCACGGCGCTCGTCGTCGAGTTCAAAGAACTTCTCGCGATCCCAAGACGTCTGGCGATTTGCCATGGCGGTATCGATGGCATCGGGGTTCTCGCGAACAAACTTGATATCAAGCATTAGATCCTCCGGCGATATACATTCCATTTAGGTTGCAACCTTGTACATGTATGGGCAAGTATATACTTATGAGCGTTTACGACCCAACCCAACTACGCAAGAAGGCACCCAATGGACGCAGTTTTTTCCTTTTTGTTTGGCACCCGCACCGGTTTTGCCATCCTTTTCGCCGGCGGCATCCTACTGTTTGCGATTCTTGCCTTTGTAATGGAGAAGCGCACCCATAAGATGTATGTCGACCGTGGCCCCAAGTCCGAGGACGAAGAAGACGGCTTCTGGGACTAGCCTGCCAAAAAGAGACAGGCTTATTTTGGTCGGTTTTATCTGGGCAAACGCAAGCGCCCCGCAACTGGAATTGAGCCAGTTGCGGGGCGCTTTTCGTACATGCAACAAAACCGCAGGAAAAAACCTGCCAAAAAAAACCTGTCCCTAAATGGCGGGTTTTACTGGAGGGTGGCGTCGATGGCCTTGACCAGAGCGCTGCGCATGCCGGCGTCCTCGAGCGCGACGACGCCCTTGATGGTGGCGCCACCGGGTGAGCATACGGCATCCTTCATCGCCGCAGGATGCTGGCCAGTCGCAAGCTGTAGCTTTGCCGTGCCCAGCACCATCTGGCTCACAATGCGATAGGCATCGGCGCGCGGGATACCGTGCTTGACGGCCGCGTCGCCCAAGGCCTCAATCGCCATGGCGACAAATGCCGGTGCGCAACCGCCCACGGTACCGCCCACAAACAGCAGACTCGAATCGAGCTCGACGACGGTGCCAAGCTTACCGAGCAGGTCGAGCACCACGGCACGCTGCTCGCCGTTGAGCGTAGAGGACTTCTCGCAGGCGATGACGCCCTCGCCCACCGAAACCGGCGTGTTGGGCACCGTCGAAATATGTGCGACACCCGGCAGGACCTTTTCCCACTTGGCGCTATCCCAAGTCCAGGCGACCGAAAGGACAACCTTGTCGGCAAGGGTGTCCTTGAACGAAGCGAAGACCTTCTCGATCATGTACGGCTTGACCGCAGCAACCACGATATCGGATGCAGCGACAACCTCCGCCGCATCACGACAGGCAACTATCCCACGCGCCTTACAACGCTCGACCAAGGCGTCGTAGTGGCCCGCGCAGGCGCACATATCGCTCGCAGCCACACCGGCGGCGATCCAGCCATCGGCCATAGCGCTCGCCATATTGCCAAAACCGACAAATCCGATCTTCATATCTCATAGTCCTCTCAGACACGCTCTTCAAAACGAAAGCTATTGTCCCACGGCATTGTTTCGTATTGCCGACCTATTTGTGATACGGCTCGCCACGGCTAATCTTGCAGGCGCGGTAGATTTGCTCCAGCAGCACCACGCGCGCCAGGTTATGCGGCAAGGTAATACGTCCAAAGCTGAGCATCTCGTCGGCTCGTGTGCGCACGTCATCGCTCACGCCGTCCGATCCACCAATCACAAAGGCGATGTCGCTGTTACCACGCAGCATAAGATCGTCGAGCCGCGCCGAAAGCTCCTCGCTCGAGCGCTCTTTGCCCTCAATGGCAAGCAGGATCACATGCGCTCGAGGCGGCAGGGCTGCAAGAATCGCCGCCCCCTCCTTGTCGCGTGCGGCATCCACGCCGCCCGCCTTAGCCGGGTCGATATCGGCCACCTCGCGGATATCCACCTTGGCATAGGCACCTAGGCGCTTGGTGTACTCAGCGCACGCGTCCTTCCAAAAGCGCTCCTTGAGCTTACCGACGCAAACGACGGTGTATTTCACGCGCGTCTACTCCTTCGAATCGTTTTGAACTTTGCTGGCGGTCAGCATCTGCTCGAACATCGAGGCCGACTGCGAGAAATCGCTCGGCAGTACGACCGTCGATGTTTTACCCGTGCGAGCGAACTCTGTCATCATCTCGGACCACTGCGTAAACATGAACAGCTGGTTGGCCTCGTCGTTACCGACACCCGTCTCCTGGATGATCTCGAGCGAATCCTTGATGCCCAGCGCGATGGCCTTGCGCTGGTTGGCGATACCCTCGCCCGCTTTTTCCATCGCCTCGGCCTCGGCGGTCGCCTCGGTGACGCGCTTGATGCGGTCGGCCTCGGCGAGCTCCTGCGCAGCAGCGCGCTTGCGCTGGGCGGCGTTGATGTCGTTCATGGAGTTCTCGACCTCGGTCGGCAGCGCGATCTTGGTGATGAGTGTCGACACGAGGGTAAAGCCGTAGGCAGCCATCTGCTCGGACACGGTGGCATTAACGTCCTTGGCGATGTCATCCTTCTTGGCAAAGACCTCATCGAGCGTATAGACGGGGATGGAAGAGCGCAGGGCGTCGGTGATGAAATCACGCATCTGGTCGACGGGCTCCTGCAGCATGTAGTAGCTCTTGTAGATGCCCGAATCTGCCGGGCCGGCGCCCATATCATAGCTCACGTGGTACTGAGCAGAGACCTCAAGGCCGATGGTCACGTTGTCCTGGGTCTTAACGTCGATGCCAAAGCCGTTTTTCATGGTGCGCAGACTCACCGTGGCGGCCTTGCGGTCGATCACGGGCACCTTCATGTGGAAGCCCGCGTTGACGATGCGGTTAAACTTGCCCAGACGCTCGATGATCACGGCATGCTGCTGTTCAACGACATAGCAGGCGCTGGGGAGCAGCAGCAACAAAATGATGATGGGAAGTAGAAAGCTCGTAAGGGCAGCGATGATACCGGGCAACAGCATGGTCTCTCCTCTGATAGGCACACGTTGGCACTAGGATACCCGCACGAAGCAGCCACGTGACACCAACAGGAGGCCCATAACAAAAAAGCTCCCATTGCTGGGAGCTCTTTCAATCAATGGTGCGGGCGAAAGGACTTGAACCTTCATGGGGTTGCCCCCATACGGACCTGAACCGTACGCGTCTGCCAATTCCGCCACGCCCGCGTGCAGGAATTAGAATAACGGAGCGCCACCGCGAACGCAAGAACTATTTTTGAAAAAGTTGGCGAGCATTTTCCCAAGCGGCCTGCGCAATCGTCTCAGCATCCTCACCGGTACGATCGACACGGTCGTTGACCAGCGTGTTTGCCGTGATAGAAATCATTGCCGGCTCGCACTCAAGACCACGAATGGGCTCCGGCGCCATATACGGGCAATCCGTCTCAAACAAAATGCGATCGAGCGGAGTTGCCGCAAACGCCTCGCGCACGTCATCGTTACGCTTAAAGGTGGCCGCACCACCATAGGCGATATAGCAGCCCAAACCCACAAAGCGCTCCATCGTGGCTCGATCCTCGCCAAAACAGTGCAGCACGCAACCGGCCTGAGGCACACCCACCTCGCGTAGCACGTTGTACGCATCCACGTGCGAGGTGCGCTCATCATCTGTGTCCTCGTGTCGCAGGTGCAGCTCCACCGGAACATTGCGGCGCACGGCAACTTCGAGTTGGCGCGCCATACAGTCGGTCTGCACGCTGTGGGGCGCCGGCGCAATATCGTCGTCGTAATCCATGTGGTAGTCCAGACCGATCTCACCGATACCAGCGCACAAAGGGTCATCGAGCGCAGCAACAACCTGCGCGTGAATGTCGTCGGTATAATCCGGCGCGCCATAGGGGTGAACGCCAGCGAGATACTTGATCTGCGGAATATCCCGCATCGGTAGAATTTCGCGCACGAGCCAGTCGCTATAGTCCGTCACGCTGCGCTTGTCGGCGATGGGGTCGAGCATCGTCACCAGCAGGTCGACGCCCGCAGCCTTGGCGCGCAGGAGCGTCTCGGGCACATCCTTGCCCCAGAACGAAAGCAGATGCGCATGTGTGTCGGCAAGCGGTGCCAAGGGCACGGGACAAGCAACCGTCTTCTTTTTCTTGGTAAACGTCACGCGTTCGGCATTAGGCGTCATGGATTAGCTCCCGGGCCAGACGGACAAAGTCGGCAACATCGAGCGTCTCGGCGCGCGTGGTGGGTGAGATACCGCAAGCCTCAAAGGCGGCATCGAGCACGTCCTTGGCAAAGCCGTTGGCGCTCATGGAATTGCGGATGGTCTTGCGACGCTGAGCAAATGCGGCGTCAATCACGCGGGCCACAAACTCGCGATCGAGTCCTTCGGGCACCACGCCGTCAACACGGTCGATACGCACGACGGCCGAGTCCACGTGCGGTGCCGGCATAAAGCAACGCGGCGGCACCTCAAAGCGACCCGTCACCTGCGCATACAGGCCGAGCTTTGCCGTATAGCCGCCATAGGTCTTATTGCCCGGCACTGCGGCAATGCGATCGGCAACCTCCTTTTGAACCATGACGACGGCGCGCTTGAGCGCGGGCATCGTCTGGAAGAACTGCAGGATGATCGTCGCCGCCACGTTATAGGGCAGGTTCGCGACAAATACCGTCGGCTCACCGCCCGCAACCTGCTCAATCTGCTCCGGCGTCACCCTGAGCGCGTCGCCCATGATAAAGCGGAAGTTGGCGTAGTCAGCGGCATGGGCATCGAGCACCGGCTCGAGCTCGGGGTCGGCCTCGATCGACGTGACGCACGCCGCCTCCTGCAGCAGCGCAAGCGTGAGCGTACCAACGCCCGGACCGACCTCGAGCACGCGCTCATCGCCCGCAAGCTCGGAAAGCTCGCAAATGCGCTCAATTACATGGTTGTCGATCAGGAAGTTCTGGCCCAGGCGATGCTTGGTCGCAAGGCCAAACTCCTCCAGCAGCTCCCTTGTTGCCGTGGGGTTTGCCAAAGGCGAAGTTGTCATAGTTGCCTCCTTAGCATGGTGGCGGCGTCTTGAAACAAAAGGGCATGGACCGTTGCGGCCATGCCCTTACATCTAAACAGCAAATTGCCGATATGGCGCGCGGCGGCTTAGCCCAGACGCGGGAACAGCGGCTCGCCCTTCTCGACGGGCTGACCACCGGCAAGCAAGCCCCAAGTGCAAATGCCCTTGAGGTCGTCGCTCGCGGCCTCGTCCTCGCAGGACAGGCGGCGCAGGACCTCGGCAGAGGTCTGAGGCATGAGCGGCATCAGCAGGTGAGCGGCGATGCGGATGGCCTCGAGCAGGTTGTAGATCACAAATGCCAGCTCGTCAGCCTTGGCCTCGTCCTTGGCAAGCGCCCAGGGCTCAGAGTCCTCGATGTAGTGGTTGGCGGCGTGGATGAGCTCCATGACCTCGTCCTTAGCTCCACCGTAATCGAGCACGTCCATCTTGGCCATGTAGCGCTCGACCAGGCCATCGGCGATCTTTGCCAGCGGGTTGTCGAACGCATCGAACGACGCGGGCTTGGCGGGCGCGCAACCGTCAAAGTACTTGCCGCTCATGTTGAGCGAACGCGAGATCAGGTTGCCCCAGCTGTTGGCCAGGTCGGCGTTGTAGACCTGCTCCATGCGATCGAAGCTGATGGCACCGTCGGTGCCGGGGACGACGTCGGTCATAAAGTAGTAGCGATAGCCCTCGACGCCTAGCATGTCGATAACGTCCTGCGGAGCGATGGCGTTGCCGCGGCTCTTGGACATCTTCTCGGCCTTGCCGGTCTCGGCATTGCGCACGGTCAGGAAGCCGTGGGCAAAGACATGCTCGGGCAGAGCCTCGCCGATGGCCATGAGCATGGCGGGCCAAATGACGCAGTGGAAGCGGATGATGTCTTTACCCACGATGTGGAACTGCGCAGGCCAGCGATAGGCCAGCTCGGCACGCGCCTCGTCGGTGTCGACACCGTAGCCGACGGCCGTCATATAGTTGAGCAGCGCATCGAACCACACGTAGGTCACGTGACCCTCGTCAAACGGGACCTGAATGCCCCAGTCAAAGCTCGTGCGGCTCACGGAAAGGTCGTTAAGGCCGCCCTCGACAAAGCTGCGCACCTCGTTCATGCGGAACGCAGGCTCGACAAAGTCGGGGTGCTCGTCATAGAGCTTGAGCAGCTTGTCCTGGAAAGCGGAAAGCTTAAAGAAGTAGGACTCCTCCTGCACGCGCTCAAGCGGACGGTGGCAGTCGGGGCACAGGTGCTGGCCGACGCTGCCGTACTCCTCGTCGCCCTTCTGGACCTGCGTATCGGTGAAGTAGGTCTCGTCAGGCACGCAATACCAGCCGTCGTAGCTGCCCTTATACAGGTAACCGGACTCCTTCATGCGCTCCCACAGGTACTGCACGGCATGATGCTGGCGCGGCTCGGTGGTGCGGATGAAGTCGTCGTTGGAAATCTCGAGCTTGTTCCAAAGCTCCTTGAAGTGCGGGGCCTGGCTGTCGGTCCACTCCTGCGGCGTCATGCCATGCTTGGCTGCGGCCTCGGCGACCTTCTCGCCGTGCTCGTCCATGCCGGTCAGGAACTTGACGTTATAGCCGGCGGAGCGGCGATAGCGAGCCTGAACATCGGCGATGATGGTGGAATAAGCCGTGCCCAGGTGCGGATCGGCGTTGACGTAGTAGATGGGCGTCGTGATAAAGAACGAAGGTTTGCTTTGATCCATGGGGTTTGTCCTCCAGAAAAACGTTGCATACAGGGGATGATTCTAGCGCAAGGGCTGGATATCCTCCATCTATTGCATATCGAGCACCATGGCATAGACATCGCGCTTGCGGCGCGAATACTTCTGAGACAGGCGCTTGGCCACCGCAGAGGCGGGCTCCCCCTCCTCAAGCGCGGCGCGGATATCCTCGCGCAGGGCCTCGTCGGGATCCGCTGCCGCGGCGCCAACCGGCACGATGCCGGCCTCCTCATCCTCGCTCGGCGGCGCGATGATCAGCGCAATCTCGCCCTTTACCTCGCCGCGAGCACGCAGCTCCTCGGCAAGCTGGGCGGCGGGTCCGCGCAAGACTTCCTCGTGCAGCTTGGTGAGTTCGCGGCAGACGGCAACCTCACGCTGGGGAAAGACCTCTGTCACGGCCTCGAGCGTCGCCACGATGCGATGTGGAGACTCGTAGAAGATGAGTGCGCCGGGCACCACGGCAAGGCGCTGCAAACGGCGCACACGGTCGCCGTGCTTTCGGCCCAAAAAGCCCTCGAAGAAAAAATGCTCGCAGGGAATGCCGGACGAAACGAGTGCCGTGACGCAAGCAGAGGGCCCAGGAATAACTTCGACGGGCACATCGGCCTCACGCGCCGCCTCGACCAGCGCCTGGCCGGGATCGGACACGCTCGGCATGCCGGCGTCCGAGGCAAAGGCGAGGGTCTCCCCCGCCAGCAGACGGTCGACCAGGCCGGCGGCGCGGCTGGCAATCACATTCTCGTCGCAACGGACAAGCGGCTTGGAAATGCCCAGGTGCATCAGCAGCTTTGACGTCACACGCGTGTCTTCGCAGCAAATGGCATCGGCGGCGGCAAAGGCCTCGCCAACGCGCGGGGACAGGTCACCCAAGTTGCCGATGGGCGTGCCGACCACATAGAGTTTGCCCGTATGGGCGCTGTTTTGCGTCATATCAACCTATTCAATCATGCCGCGCTCGAGCGTACCGAGCGCCGCGCGGGCGTCCCATGCTGCAATGCGCTTCTCGGTCTTCCACGTTTGGAAGAACCAACCGGCAGCCGGCGCAAACGAAGCCAGCTGGTTGGCAATAAACACGCGCTCGTAGGCATTGCGGCCCTCGGGCGTAACCGACGAGTTGGCAAAGATCGCCGCGCCCGACCATTCGCCCACCAGCACGGGGAACCCTGTCGAAATCGCTTCTTTAAGCTCGCGCTTGTTACGCGAAATCGCCGTCGTCAGCCCGCGGGGGCTCGTGATGTCGAGCGCATACTCGTCGCGGTAATGGTACAGGTGAAGGTCCATGTAGACGTTCTTGTACTTGGCGCCGCGCATAAAATGCTTCCACTCGCTGGGATGCCCCGACGACGAGAAAACGACGATCTTATCCTCGGGCATATACGAACGGACGAGCTCGTAGGCATCGCGATAGAAATTGCGCAGGTAGTGGGCCGGAATGCCATCCGTCATGGTAAAGAGGCTCTTGCGGACGCTCATCTGCGGCGTGTCCAGCAGCTCAATGCCCAGCAGGCTCTCGGCCTCGCCGTAGCGATCGGCCAGGCGCTCGAGCACGTCGAGTGCGACATGACGGCCGTTGGTGGACGAATGCCACTCGGCAACAGCCTCTGGCGTGGTGGGCGAATCATTGGAATCGCCCTGGCCACCGGGCACAGTCGCCAGATCGAGCAGCACGCGGATGTCATACTTGGCAGCCCACTCAATTGCACGGTCGATGTAGTCGACAACCGAGATGTAGGACGCATCGGACTCCTGCGAACCAAAGGCATACCAGGGCACCGGCAGACGCACGGCATTGAGGCCAATCTGCGCCATGCGGCGAAAATCGTCCTCGCTCACAAACGTCTCGTAATGACGGCGCATGCGCTCATTATAGGCGGCGGTGCCCATGGCCTCCTGCAGCTCGGCCGCGTTGGATGCACCGGTCGCCGCATATAGCGACGGGGTCACCCAAGGCTCGGGAATAAACCAGCCAGAGAGATTAACGCCGAGTATCCTCTCCATCACTGCCCCCTTCGGATCGTGCAGGTCGAGCCTGCATCGTATTGCATAGGAAAAGTATCGTTTTGAGTATACCCGCGCGTGCGGACAGACGACCGAACGGTCTGCAAAGTGGCGCAAAAGCGGGAGGAATGTCTGGGGCGGGCCCGAGCTAGTGCGCCGAGATGTGCACGCACGTCGGAAGCAAGCGCCGGAAAGCGCATCCCGCTCTAAAGCCCAATTCTGGGATGCATTTTCCGCGGAACCCTACATAAAAGAAAAGGACCCCTTTGCAGAGGTCCTCGTCAATTCAAGGTGGCGGGGAAGGGAATCGAACCCCTGACACGAGGATTTTCAGTCCTCTGCTCTACCAACTGAGCTACCCAGCCATTTGAGGTGTGCCTTGTTTCAAGGCTTGATTAGTATAACCAAGGACGCGCTCCGGTCAACCGAGAATTTGAAAAAAGTTTTTGAGCACGACGTCATCCACAAGTCCGACCCTATAGAACAGCACGTTGGAGACATCAACCCGCCGCAAGAAGTTTTTCGCTCAGGGCCTTCAAGCCGGCACTCGTTGCAAGACAGTGAGTGATACAAGAATTGAAGGGCGTTCCAGTACCGCCCAGGCACCGGGACAGGAACGCATGCGCCAGGGGCGGACGTTTTCGTAGCGCGCGAGAATGTTGCCGCTACGGTCGATAAAGGCAATGTCGATGGGGTAGGCCATAAAGCAGGTGTGGACCGAAGAGCAGCGTGGGAACGCCATGACGAGCGGCAACCCGTTTGCGGCAATCGGCGACCGTCCCAGCATGCCGCGCAGGCGCACGGCAAACGACTCCGCCACCACAAACTCGGCAGGCGTCCAACCCAGCCTGTTGAGCGCCCGCGCGTAGGCAATGTAGGATGAGACCGCGGTCACATGACCACCCCCGGACGCCACGGGTCAACTGTCACTGCGCGCTCGTGCGACAACTGTGCCGGTGCCCCCAGCGAAACGCCGGCGATGCTGAGCGAGCTCGGCCACGGCTCGTAGCGCATGGTGCAGGTATAGGTCCTAAACGTACCGGAAAGCGAAAGCAGACCGCCATCCGATGTCGTCGTACCCTGCTCGCTCGAGACCTCGATCTGCAGGTCATAGCCTTCCATGGCATGTTGAATCTGAGCCTGAACGGTCACGGAGGCATCGATGGAGTCGTCGTCTCCCTCCCCGCTCGGAGCCACGGCGTGCGCCAGCACGATATCGGGCACCACGCGGTCGAAGCGCGCGACCGCACCGGCAAAGACCATGACGTTGTATACGATAAGCGCCAGAACCAGCAGGACGGGCGTGACCACGGCCATCTCGACCGTCGCCTGGGCGCGCTCCTCGCGCAGGCGCTTGCGGATACCCATTACGACCCACCGCCCAGGGCACCCGCCAGCGTGGCAACATCGACGGTAAGTGGGATGGAACCGCCGCCGGGCAGCGGAATCTCCGCTAGCGTGAACACCGTGCCGCTGATAGTGCGCTCGACTTGATATTCCAACGCCTCGCAAAGTGCCTTGGGGTCGGTCACGCCCAGCGGAATACTTCGTAGCTTGTCCTGCACTTTAGAAAGACCTGTGATGTCAGACCCAGGGCTCTTAATGACATTGGCGGTGTCGGTCAGCACCGGCTTTCGCAGGCGCAAGTCGCACGGCTCCAAGCCCAGCGCCGCCACGGACGCCGAAACGGTATCGCCGAGCCACGATGCAATGGAGCCCAGCCCGCCACTGTTCCCTCCCAGGCCATCGATCATCTCATCCATAAGCTCGTCGGCCGAGCCCTGGATGTCTCCGTATCCCACAAGCAGCCGTCCCCAAACATCCATGACACCATCGAGTACGCCGGCAACGCCACCCGAACGCTCCTCCAGCGTCGAGAAAAACCGCGAGAGAACGTTGTTCTGCGCCGTCGCGTCATCGGGCGCCAGCACCGCAGCAGAGATCGCGCCGTGATCGCCAAGCCTGACTGCCGTGTTAAACGAAGAGTTGAGCTCATCGGGGCTCGAGATGGCACCCGAAACCGCAAAGGCAACCACGCCGTTGCGACCGGGCGGGGCGATACGCGGACGCTCGCCCGAAAGCGCTTTAATGGCCTGGTCAAACGCGTTGCCCGTACGGTCAGCCTCGTCCTCGGTCTGGCGCATGAGCTCAAGCTCTTTGTTGCGGCATTCGACGTAGTCTTCCAGAGCGTCTTTGAATCGATCAAAGTGGTACTCGAAGCCGTTTTCGATAGAAGTCGAAGGCGCTGCAACGGCGCCGAGCGACGAAACACCAAAATGGCATCTGTTGCATTTGTCCTGCCCGTCATAGGCAGCGACCGAGGCTAGCCCGCCTGGCGTCCCTTTCTTATAGTTGGGGCAGCTCGTTCCATAATGCAGATACGTTTTGCCATCATTGGCACTGGTTGGCCACACCGCATCGGTATAGAGTTCCGTCGCTCGCACCTCGTCAGTGTTGCGCGGCAACAGCGGGATATAGGAAGCGACTTCATCTCCGTCCTCGGTTACATATGCACGATTGACCTCTGTACTCGCATAGGTGTAAAACGCCTTGCGCGCCGCCGACTCCGCCTTCGTCTCGACGCTTGAACCCTGAGGTTTTTCGTCTGCCAGACGCTGACGGTAGTAAGCTTTTGCGCGGTCGAGCGCCACCTGTGGCTCCCACGCAACGCTCGAGGCATAATGCGGGTTCTGCTCACCTGAGAGCTTTGCCAAGCTCCCCGCGCGTTCCCACATGCATGAACAGCTACCGACCGAAGCCGGAACCGACCCGCCGCAATCCGCAAGCCAGGCGCGTTCTTTTGCTTTCGCCGTCTCCTCCGAGGCTTTCCGCAGCTCATCTGCTGCGCGTTCCAGATCTTTCGATGTGTCTTTAATCGCATCGGTCGAAATCTCGGATCCCTCGAGCGCAGCAAAATCCGACTCGGACGTCCTGGGCACGGCAAGCGCCGTACCGGTATAGGTCACGCCCTCGGTATCCTGCGCCGACACGGCCTGCGTAGCTCGCGCAGCGACCAGATACGGCAGAGCCGTCTCGATTTTCTGCAGGCCCTTGGAGGCGCTTTTGGCAAACTTATTGCGCGTTTTAATAATCTCGATTCCTGTGTCGACCATATCGCCCGCGGCAAGCTCGGCACCTGGAATAAGAATGGCGACCAAGCCGGCGCCGATCGTAGCAAACCCCGCCAGCCCCAAACTCAAAATGCTCGCATCCACCACCGTCGCAGCCGTGTGGTAGGACGACACCACATTGGCGCCTGCCAGCGCGCCGCTATCGGCAGCCACCTGGGTGTCCCCCGCGCGCGACATGCTCCATATCGCCGCCGTCGACGAAAACAGTAGCGTAAGCACCACCAAGATGACCACCGCAGAGGAGAGCGTGGTGTAGGCACCGTCTTCGATAAACAGGTCGATCCCGGCTCGACCCATAAAGCCGCCCCGCTTGCAGCGAGCATGCGGTCGGCAACGGCACGCCAACCCCCTCGTCACCTTCAACAGGCAGCGCTTAATCCCATGCAGCAATCCATGAATCATAGTCTCCCTCCAGCCACTCGGGACGCGATTGGTACGAGACGTCGACCTTAAGCTCGACATAACCGTTTTGGCCTGCACTACCCATAGCCTGCGCAAACGCGCCGATCACAGGCAGCGGTTTAACCTCACCGGTAACGGAAACGGACGAGACGCCGCCCGCGCCGGCCCGGCCAAGCTCGATATCCCACGACAGGGGCCCGCCGGCATGAAAAATCGAAACGTCGGGAACCGCGGCAAGACGGCGGCGGGCGAACTCCTTAATATCCTCGTCATTTCCCACCGTCGTCGTGGTCATGAGCCGCGCGGTCTCGGCGGCGGCAGACTCCATGACGGCGCGCGTATAGAGCAGGCACACCGGCTGCAGCGCCAACAGGACGAGCGTCAGAAACGTCGGCAGCAGGAACGCCGCCTCGACCGTAGACTGCGCCCGGTCCTCGCGCGCAACATCAATACAGCACGATGTCTTTAGCGCCCGCAGCGGCATCGATAACCGATGTCGAGGTGACGCCGTGAGACGCCGCCCGCTCGACCAGCGCCGCCAAGCGCCCATCGGCACCGGCACGCCAAAGCCCAGCGATCGCCAGCACGATGGAAAGCAGCGCCACCGTGACGATGGCGTATTCGACCGTCCCCTGGGCAGATTCCTCACACAGGACGTCATGCATTTCACAGTCCCTCCTTTGAGTTCGTTGTCTGCGGGGTCAGGCGGACCACGCGCAGGCGACACGAAGTATCACCAGCATCCGCGGCAACCGTCACCATATCGACCCAGCCGCGTCCGTCGCGCACGATGACGCCCCACACGTTGCCCTTGATGTCGAGATAGCCGCTCAGAGCAAGTTGCGCCGTGGGCACTTCGCGATAGGCGCGCAATATATCCGCCGCCGCTTCGGTCATCGGTCGGTACTCGGACCATGCGAGACGAACAGCGACGGCATTGTTTGCAGATGAACCCGTTGCAGCGCTCTCTCGCTCGTCAAGTGCTTGCAAGAACGTTTGTGCCGTGACGGCGGCATTCGCATCGTCCGCGTCTCGCGCATCGTCTTTTTGAGACGTCGCAGCCGAACCCGAGCCCGCATCCGCGGCAACCCCTAAACGTTGTTGCCGTGCTGCGTTAAGCCCCCAAACCGCCACTGCCACCGCCACGACCGCACAGGCGAGCACCAGCAACGCGCCGACGGGACGGACTCCCTCTACAGGTTGTTGATGCCCTCGCTGATAGCGCTCCATAAATCTTGGACCTTGCCCTTAAATGCGACGATGGCAATGATGGCGATCACCACGAGCACACCGACCAGGATGGCGTACTCGGTGGTGCCCTGCGCGCTCTCCTCCCGCAGCAGTTCCTCGGCACGCTGGCGAGCGTGAATTGACTGGCAAAACGCCCAGCTCCAGACCTTGCCAGCAACGTCAGTCATCGTATTCATGTATTCCTCCCTACATCATCCCGCCTGCTCCCAGCAGCGGGCCCAATATGGACAGAAGCAACGCCGGCAAGATGAGCGTGCCGGTAGGAATCAGCAGCTTGACCGGCGCGCGCTCGATCTCGCGCTCGACCGCGGCGCGATGGGCCGCGCGAATCTCGCGACTTTGAGCCGCCAGCGTCTCGGCAAGCGGGGCACCGAGGGCAAGCGCCTGCCCTGCTGTGATGGCAAAGGTCTCGAGCGCCCGCATATCTAGATCGCGCGCGGCCGCCAGAAGCTCATCCTCTCGCGTCCCCACGCCCACCTGCCATGCCATGCAGGCTCGCTCAAGGCGGAGCGCCAACGTCGATCGGCGATTGGCGCAAAAAACCTCAAGCGCCGCATCGAACGAAAGGCCAGCCGAAAGCCCCAGACGCACCACGTCGATCATCTCGGACACCTCGCCAAGCGACACCTGCGCCGTATCACCCGTGCCGAGCATGCCCTTCAACCGTGCTACCAGGGCATCGGTCACCGAGCGGGCAGCCGCGACAACCAGCAGCGCCTCGCGTTTGCAGGCCTGGGCGATCTTGCATGCGTCCGCGCGATTGAGCCCCGTCGCGACAAACACGCTGAACGCGCACAGGCACGCCGCAACCCCAACCAGGGCACTCATAGCTCCACCCGCATAATGCGCCGGATAACCACCAGCGCGGCGGCGTTGAGGGCAAGGCCCAGCACCACGGCACCGGCACCCGCCGGCGTTACAAGACCGCGGCGAAAATCGGCCGAAAGCAGCGCCAGCACCGCGCACATACCCACCGGCATCGCCGAGACCATGTGTGCCGACATACGAGCCTGCGATGTCTTGACGTCCAAGCGGCGCTTGAGCTCAATGCGCTCCCCCACCATGCTCGACGCCTCGGATAACAGGTCGGCAAGCGGGGCACCGGTTCGCTGCGACACCTTGAGCGCCAAGGTGACAAGCGAAAGGCCGGGGGCATCGATACGGTCGAGTAGGTCATCCAGCGCATCAGTCGCCGAGACGCCGCAGTCGATCGCCGCCGCCACGCGCGAAAACTCGGTATGCACCGGCTCTTGCGCGTGAGCCCCCACAAACCTCATGCCCTGGGCGAGCGAATGGCCCGAGGCGAGCGACATGGAGAGTGCCGTAAAGGCCTCGGGCATGGCTTCTTCCACATCGTGTTGCTCGCGGCGACGGTCGAAGGTGTCGCGAGCGGCGCCTACGCCAAACGGCGCGAGCAGCCCCAGGACAAAGCCGATAGGCGACAGCGATACGACAGTCAGGGCAATGCCGCAGACGCCACTCGACAGCAGCAAGCATGCCAGGCGCGCCTCGTCATCCTCGATGACAAGGCCAAGGCGATGTGCTGGAACCAGCGGCGCCCAGGAGCGAGCGATCTTTTTTAGCAGATCGTTTCCTACCAACTCACGCGGCAGCTTCTCGGCCACCGACTCAAGCGCATGGCGGACCAGCTCCGCCGGCGGCACGCGCGGTGCACGAGGCTCCGCTCCACACACCACCGCGGCAGAAAGCCCCGTTAAGCCCCCTACGACGAGGGGCACAACGATCTCCATTCGTCCACCTCCTCTTGCGTGAGCGTTCCCGAGCGCAGGCCCTCTGCGATAAACGGAGGCTCGCGATCGAGCGTCCAGGCGCGCGTGGCGGCATCGAACGTCACGTAGCGCTCAAGCTCCACGCCGCCCGACGCGCCGCGTCGCACCCCCGAATAGGAGGACACGAAACGCCTGCCGTCCGCATGGCGCTCGGACATCACGATGCCGTCGAGCGCCATGGCAATCTGCTCCTCGATAAGCTCGCTCGGCAGGTCGATGCCATAGCGCGCAAGCAGCGTCAAACGCACCACGGTCTCCTGCTCGGTGCCCGCATGAAGCGTGGTGAGCGATCCGTCGTGCCCGGTATTCATGGCCTGCAACATGTCGCAACATTCCGCACCGCGCACCTCGCCCACCACAATACGGTCGGGACGCATACGCAGGGCGTTGGTCACCAGGTCGCGGATTGTCACCGCGCCCTCGCCCTCAATTGAAGCCTCGCGCGCCTCCAGGCGAACCACATGCGGGTGATGCGCAAACTTGAGCTCGGCGGAGTCCTCGATCGTCACGATGCGCTCGCCGGTGGATATCTCGCACGATAGCGCGTTGAGCAGCGTGGTCTTGCCCGACCCCGTGCCGCCTGCAACCGCCAAATCCTGGCGCAGCGATACCGCGCACGAAAGCAGCTGTGCATACCAAAGCGGTAGCGACCCCAGGCTCACAAGCTCGTCCAGCGAACAGATGCGGTCCGAGAACTTGCGGATGGTGAGGATCGGCCCATCGATCGCCACAGGCGGGATCACCGCGTTGACACGATATCCCGTCTTGAGGCGTGCGTTGACGATGGGGCTGCGCTCGTCGATGCGCCTGCCCAGCGGCGAGATGATGCGGTCGATGAGCACGCGGATTTGCTCGTCATCCTCAAACGCATGCTCGATGGGATATAAGACGCCGCCGCGCTCAAAGAAAGCCGAGCGACAACCGTTGACCATGATCTCGGTGACGGTGTCGTCCTCGATGAGCGGCTGCAGTGGGCCCAGGCCCACCACGTCGTCCAAGATCTCGTCGATGATGGTCTCGCGCTCGGGCGTCGCCAGGTCGTTCGCCTCTTCCACGTTGAGCGCCGCCTCCACCGCAGGACGCAATTCCGAGCGGGCGCGCACCGGATCGATGTATGCGCTGATACGCGCCACCTCGTCATAGCCCATGCGGTCCATCACGGCGCGTTTGGTGCGGCGCCTGACGGCACGGTGGCGCCCCGCGTCAACAGGCACTGCCGCCGCGGCCGCGCCGGCCGCCCTAATCCTTGCTTGCAAACTCATCGCGAATCACCCTCGCGCGACCAGGGAAGACGGATACGTGGGCGCTCGGTGCGCGTCGCGCGGTCGGTGACCATGTCACTCCAGGGACCGATGGCGCAGCCCAGCTCCACGAGCATCTCGCGCGTTGCTTCGCGCACGCTGGCGGCAAAAGCGCTGGTCTGGCCCACTGCCTCGTCGGCACGGCCGAATGCCATGAGCGCCGCCAAGTCCTGCCCGCCGTCGGCGATACGAATCTTGGAGCTCAACGCGCAGGCAATCTCAAAGCGCATGGCGACATCCTCGTCGGCACCGCGCGCGCCAAACCGGTTGAATACGGCGCTCATGCGCGTACGCGGCACGCCCACACGGCTCGCCAGTTCGATAACGCGTGCCGCGGACGTCGCAGACGACACCGACGGATCGCCCACGACCAGGCAGCGGTCGCTTGCCGCCACCGCGGCCGCCACGGCGTCACCCCAAAAGACCGAGGTGTCGACAAGCACCACGTCGGATTCGCGGCGCAAGACGTCGAGCAGCAGCTCCACCGGGCGCGCCATGAGCTCGGCCTGTTCGGGCGCGGCGACCGGCCCCCAAAGCGTGACGCCCGGAGCCACACGCATCGAGGCAGCCACGATGTCCGATTCGACAAGTGCGCCCGCAGCCGATGGCTCGATAAGCGTCGCCATGTCATGCGGGGCATCGGCACCCAACAGGTCGTAGAGGTTTCCAAACATCAGGTCCAAGTCGAGCACGGCAGCACGCAGACCCAGCAGCGACGCCGCATGCGCCATGGTGGCGACGATTGTCGACTTACCGCAACCGCCCGAACCCGAGACGGCGCAGACAACCGGGGCTCGATGCGACGGGGCGGCGGTATCCGCCGGCGGAGTGGGGGCAGGCGGCGCCGACACGGGCGGCAATGTTCCCGTCTCCCCGGCAGCGCTCATATGCTGCGCCCAAGCCGGCATGGCAGGTTGCTCGACCTGCGAGACCGAGTCTGGGGACTTCACGGTCGCATCGGTACGAGCATTGTCGTTCCCGGCAAGCCCCTCAACCTCGTCAAGCTCATCGACCAGGCTCACGCCATGCACGTATCCCATATCTACGGCCAAAAGATTCTCGCCATACGGCACCGGCTCTCCGACTTCATCGTATGCAAGGGGATCCCGGGGACACCGACCATGCTCGGCTTCCGCTTTTCCATAATCATCAACACGCGGGCCTCTTGTAGCGCGAGGCGCCCCGGGTTCCCTATCAACAAAAGCATCGGGCTCAATCGTCAGACACCGGTCGTAATCAACCGTTCCCTCGCCCGCGCGCCCGTTGCCGCATATGCTGCGCGCAGCGATAACCTCGGTCGCCCCTGCGCGAAACAGCCCCTCGATATCCGAAGGATCGAGCGTCTCTATCAGTACGACCACGCGGCTCACGCGGCCCTCGGCCGTCAGGCGCGCAACGGTCTTTCGCACGTCTTCGGCATCGAACAGGGCCGCCGCGATAATCGCCGCCCCGCGACGCGACGGAAACGCCCGCGCCATGGACACCAGCCCATCCAGGTCGCCCACGCGAAGCACCTGCGCGCCTGCATCGCGGCCCTCGACTTCCCGCTGCAGCAATCCGTAATCACCGCATGCGCAGCATGCAAGCCAGATCGCCTTCATCACTTGTCGCCTCCGCTCTTTTTGCCGCGCACCGTGGCGGGAATCGTCAAACTGACCGTCCCCTTGCCCGAGGCCCCCAGCAATTCCTTAACGTCTTCGGGGTCGGCCGCCAGCGTCACCCATTCGATCTTGCCTTCGCGCGTGGCGCCGGCCACTTCGCTGGTATCGATCACGCGCGCGCCGCACAGCCGATCGGTCACGCCGTCCTTTTGCACGTACACGTCCACGTAGCTGCCCACGCCCGTGGCGCCCCCGACCGAATGCTCGGCATCGACCGCCACCGAAACGGCGACCTTGCCTTTGGGCACCTCGAGTGTGTGGGTTTCGGCCTTGGTGTAGACATCGCAAATCACAGCATTTTTAGGGATGCGCGAGGTCGTCACGTCGCCGCGCACCTGGCGCAGCTCGGTCGCCGCATCGCGCGGCAGCAGGCTCGCCAGCCATTCCTGGGTTATGACATTGGTCTCGTCGAGGGTCTCACCCGCATCGATATCGCGCGCCGCGACGCACACCTCGATGCGATCGCCGCCGTACTTGGCCAGCGTCTCGGCCTGGGCCTGCTCAGCCTGCGAGCGAATCGATGACGCGTAGACCATGCAGAGCAGCGCGGCGAGCACGCCCGCAATCAGACTGATGGCGATGCGCTTGCTCTTGTTCACGGCCGCTCCTCTCAAGGTAGCAACGGGCGGATGCCCGTACCACCATTGTCCGAGCGGGCGAGCAGCAAAACGACGCGATCGCAATCTTGGTTTTGAGTGTCAAACCAATTGCCGACCAAAAGCTGACCGACCCGTCAAGCTCGTGGCAAGGTTTTGGTCAGCACGTCGGCAAAATGAACGTTTAAGGGTGCATCGACAGCAAAAAAGCCGCCTCCCGTACCGTTGGGAGACGGCTGTCATAGATACATTCAATTACAGATGAACATCGGGGTCGAGCATCTGAGCACTCACGCGCATGGATGACGCCAAGTTTTGGGACGTTTCCAGGCGCAGGCTGTCGATCTGCCCGGCATCCTCGGCCTCGCGAACGGCGCAGCCCGGTTCGTGGGTATGCGTGCAGTCGCCAAACCGGCACGCACGCGACGCCTCGACGATCTCGGGAAACGCGCGCGCCAAACCCCGCTCGTGGCCTACGAGCGGCAGACTGCGCAGGCCCGGGGCGTCGGCAATAACACCGGCATCACCCGGAAGCGCCACCATCACGCGCGCGACGGTGGTATGGCGGCCCTGGTCATCGCGCTCGCGCACGCCGCCGGTCGCCAACGTATCGTGACCCAGCAGCGCGTTGAGCAACGTCGACTTGCCGGCACCCGATTCACCCAGGATCATGGCGCAGCTCCCAGCGGGAACGCAGGCGCGAACCTCGTCCAGGCCACGGCCCTCGGCAGAGGATGTCACGATTACGCGCACGTCCGGACCCACCAGGCGGTGCACGCGGTCCAGATCGCGCTCGAGCTCGTCGGCGTCGCAGCGGTCGGCCTTGGTAAGCACCACCACCGGCTCGGCATCGCAGTCGAGTGCCAACACCAGCGAGCGCGCCACGCGGTCGAGCAGCAGCTCGCCGGCGCCGAGCGCCTGCACAATCAGCACGCTATCCACGTTGGAGCAGAGCACCTGGCGCTCACCGCGGGCACGGCCACGCCAACGCTCAAAACTCGTGCGGCGTGGCAGCACGCACTCGA
The DNA here is from genome assembly GCA_905215815.1 of uncultured bacterium. Taxonomy (GTDB): domain Bacteria; phylum Actinomycetota; class Coriobacteriia; order Coriobacteriales; family Coriobacteriaceae; genus Collinsella. The sequence goes on from CAJMRN010000001.1 coordinate 77,935, forward strand.
TCACGCCCATGTCATGCCCCGGTGCACGGCGCACCGCAACGCGGTCGCCCACGGCGGGCAGCAGAACCTCATCCTCGCCACGCGACTTGGCAAACCCCACGGCATGCTCGGCACGAAAGGTGTCATCGGCAGTCGCCACCAGCGGAAACCCACGATCCAGGCGCACCACGGCACCAAGCTGCATCTGCTCGGGCTCCTCAGCCCGAGCACAAAAATCATCGAAGGCAGCCCGCTGAGCATCATCGACCGGCAGATCGTCGAACGTCGGAACATCCTGCAGCGCATCGAGTCCCGGCACGCTTGCCAGCAGCTCCTCGGCAGACGCGGGAGCTTCGGTCGCGAGCTTCCGACGACGATCGCGCTTAGCCCGCGCCCCCGTCGTCTTTTTCTTCGCCTTAGCCTTAGCCTTGCCCACAAGCGCCTCCCAGCACCACAAATCACAACTGAGCAGGTATTTTCCCACAAAAAGAGCCGGTCGAGCAAACGCTCGACCGGCTCACACACTTTCCCTCAGCCCTTTATCATCCGCGCGGGAGAAAAGCCAACAAGGATACCGCAGGGCCCGCCCGCCGGGAGGGGTTTCCTAAGGGCACATCCCGCAGCCGCAAAGCGGCGAGGACGTGCCCGTGGAAACCCCGCAGGCGGTCGGGCCCGGACAGGAACGTTACTCTTTTTCGACCGCGCGCATGATCGCCTTGTAGATCTCCATCAGCGGAATAATCAGGAAGGCAAGGCCCAGGGCGGCAACAACGCCCTTGAGCTCAAGCGTCACGGGGCCAAAGAACATCTCGGCAAGCGTCGGCTGCACGGTAACGATCACCGTCAGTACCAGCGCCAACGCGGCAGAGGCCCACAGCCACTTGTTCTGCTTCTTCATGGTGAACAGCGACGCACGACGGCTGCGCATATTGAAGCAGTGGAAAATCTCGACCATGTTGAGCGTGATGAACGCCATCATCACGCCTTCCTCGTCCGCATTGCCGGCGATCATATCGGCGATGTGGATGTAGCCCATGTCAAAGTACACGCCCACAAAGAAGCTCGCCAGCACCAGCACGGTAATGATCAGGCCCTGGACCACGCAGTCCAGGCCCATATTGCCGGCAAAGACGCCGTCCTTGGCGTTGCGCGGCTTGCGCTTCATGATGTCGCCCTCGGCATCCTCCATGCCTAGCGCGAGCGCGGGGAAGCAGTCAGTGACCAAGTTCACCCACAGCAGCTGCACCGGCTGGAAGATGGTAAAGCCGATGAGCGTGGCGATAAACACCGAGAACACCTCGGCAAGGTTAGCCGAAAGCAGGAACTGGATGACCTTGCGGATGTTGTCGTAGATGCGGCGACCCTCTTCGCAAGCACCGATGATGGTGGCGAAGTTGTCGTCGGCGAGCACCATGTCAGCGACGTTCTTGGTAACGTCGGTGCCGGTGATGCCCATGCCCACGCCGATGTCGGCGCGCTTGATGGACGGGGCGTCGTTGACGCCATCGCCCGTCATGGCCACGATCTGGTCGCGCGACTTCCAAGCCTCGACGATGCGGGTCTTGTGCTCGGGCTGGACGCGGGCGTACACGCCGTAGTCCTCGATGTGTGCGTCGAGCTCCTCGTCGCTCATGCGATCGAGGTCGGCACCGGTGATGGCATGGCTGCGATCGGTGACGATTCCCAGCTGCTTGGCAATGGCAACGGCGGTGTCGATATGGTCGCCCGTGATCATGACGGTGCGAATACCGGCGTCGTGGGCCTCGCGGATGGCGTCGGCGACCTCGGGGCGGACAGGGTCGATCATGCCAGACAGGCCGCAGAAGACCAGGTCGTGCTCGAGCGCAGCGGGGCTGCAGTCGCTCGGGACCTCGGTGTAGGTGCGGCTTGCCAGCGCCAGAACGCGCAGGGCCTCGTCGGCCATGGCCTTGTTGGCGGCCACGAGCTCGGCGCGACGCTCCTCGGTCAGGGGGACGACCTTTTCGCCCTCGTAGATATGGGTGCACAGGCCAATCACCACGTCGGGTGCGCCCTTGGTGTACTGCTCGTACTCGCCATCCAGGGTCTCGACGACCACGGACATCATCTTACGGCCCGAGTCAAACGGGGCCTCGCCCACGCGCGGATGCTCGGCAGTCAGGCCAGTGAGGCCCGCCTTGCCGGCATCGTTGACGAGCGCGCACTCGGTCGGCTCGCCCACGGCCTCGCCCAGCTCCTCGTCCCACTGGGCATCGGAGCAAAGGGCCATACCGGCCAGGAACTTCTCCTTAGGCGCGGCGAGCTCGTGCTTGACGACGGTCATCTTGTTTTGGGTAAGGGTGCCGGTCTTGTCGGAGCAAATAGTCTGCGTGCAGCCGAGCGTCTCGACGGCAGAGAGCTTGCGGATAATCGCCTGGCGCTTGGCCATCTTGGTCACGCCAAGCGACAGCACGATGGTCACGACGGCGACCAGGCCCTCGGGGATGGCGGCGACGGCGAGCGAAACGGCGACCATAAAGGTGTCGAGCAAGGCAGTCGGATCGGTAAGGACGTTGCCCACGCCGTGGCGGAGGATATCGACGCCAAAGATCACGACGCAGATGACGATCACCATAATGGTGAGGATGCGGCTGAGCTCGGCAAGCTTCACCTGCAGCGGCGTAAGCTCTTCCTTGGCCTCGGCCAGGGCACCGGCAATCTTGCCCATCTCGGTATCCATGCCGGTGCCGACCACGACGGCGCGGCCACGGCCGTACACAACGGTGGAACCCATGTAGCACATGTTCTTGCGATCGCCGAGCGGCACGTCATCGGTGCCCGCGGCAAGCTCGATCACGTTGGCGTGCTTCTCTACGGGCACGGACTCGCCGGTGAGTGCGGCCTCTTCGATCTTCATCGTGGCGCTCTCGAGGACGCGGCAGTCGGCCGGGACGGAGTCGCCCGCCTCGAGCATGATCACGTCGCCGGGCACGAGCTCGGCGCTCGGCAGGTGCACGAGTTTGCCGTCGCGCAGCACCTTGGACTGCGCCGCGCTCATCTCCTGCAGGGCCTCGAGGGCCTCCTCGCTCTTGGCTTCCTGGACCACGCCCAGCACCGAGTTGACGATAACGACGAACATGATGATGACGACATCGGCAAAGTCGGGCTCGCCCTTGACCATGCCCGTGAGCGCGCTGATGATGGCGGCAACGATCAGCATGATGACCATGGGGTCGGCCATCTGCTCAAAGAAACGCTTCCACAGCGGCGTCTTCTCGGCTTCCTCGAGCTTGTTAAGGCCTGTCTTGGCGAGGCGCGACGACGCCTCGTCGTTGCTCAGGCCAAAGTGCTCATCGACACCTTGGTCGCTGAGCACCTCCGCCGCAGCGGACAGGTATTCCTTTTGCATATAGAGTCCCCTCCTGGGATTCGGGCCACTCAGCAGATTGATGCCCGATCATAATTCCCAGGAGAAGGGCAAGGGCTCATCAAGGCTGCCGTGCTGAGCGGCAGTTGATAGTGGAGCTATGGTACCCCAAAGCAACGCGTCTAGCCAAAACAATCCATTTGGAAATACGGTCCATAAGCAACGGTGCAGACCGTGTGATGCTCAACATTGATAAAACGTTTTTTCTTCGGCGCATCATCGAACTAAAATATCGCCCAGATAGCAGCGGTTAGAACGGTTGGTAAAGTTTTTGCATATACCGTTTTTCCGCAAAAAATGAACTTCTAATTCGGCATACGGTCGATTTTTTGGGGTATTCGGTCGTCATTTCGTTATAATCATCTCAGTTTTATTTCTTATGGTTTATCTATCAGCGCAAGACGATGTCAGATGGAGGTCTGAATGTACAAGCGCACTAAGATTGTATGCACCATGGGTCCCGCCTGCGATAGCGACGAGACCATCCGCGAGATGATCAAGGCGGGCATGAACGTCGCCCGTTTTAACTTCTCGCACGGCTCCTACGACGAGCACCACGGTCGCATCGAGCGCGTCCGCCGTATTTCCAAGGAGCTCGGCATGCCCGTCGGCATCCTGCTCGACACCAAGGGCCCCGAGGTCCGCACCGGCCTTTTGGTCGATGGCAAGAAGGTTGCCGTCAAGACCGGCGACAAGATCGTCGTCACCGCTCAGCCCACGTCCGAGGATTTCCACGGCACCGCTGAGCACATCTCCCTCGACTACCTGGCTCTGCCCTCCGAGGTCGAGAAGGGCTCCCTCATCCTGATCGATGACGGCCTGGTTGCCCTCGAGGTCGAGTCCGTCGACGGCCAGGACATGACCTGCGTCGTCAAGAACGACGGCCTGATCGGCGAGCGCAAGGGCGTCAACATGCCCAACGTCAACATCTCGCTGCCCGCCATCACCGAGCGCGATCGTCAGGACATCCTCTTTGGCCTGACCGAGAACATCGACTACATCGCCGCTTCCTTCATCCGCGACGGCGAGTCCGTCCGCGGTATCCGCGAGCTTTGCCGCGAGAACGGTGGCGAGCACGTGACGATCTTCCCGAAGATCGAGTGCGCCCTGGGCGTCGAGAACTTCGATGAGATCCTCGAGGCATCCGACGGCATCATGGTCGCCCGTGGCGACCTGGGCATCGAGATCAAGCCCGAGCTCGTTCCGCACATCCAGAAGGAGATCATCGCCAAGTGCAACGCGGCCTACAAGCCCGTTATCACCGCTACGCAGATGCTCGACTCCATGCAGCAGAACCCGCGCCCGACGCGCGCCGAGGTTGCCGATGTTGCCAACGCCATTTACGACGGCACCGACGCCGTTATGCTGTCCGGCGAGTCCGCTGCCGGTAAGTACCCGGTCGAGGCCGTCAAGATGCAGGCCAGCATTGCTCTCGAGACCGAGAAGTACCTCCCGGCTCACGCTCCGCTCGAGGTTCCGGCCGACGCCCACGGCACCCGCGTCGTCAACAACGTTGTGGGTATGTCCGCTGTGAACATGGCCACCACCGTTGGCGCCAAGTGCATCACCGTGCCGACGACCACCGGTCGCACCGCTCGCCTGATCTCGCACTTCCGTCCCAACATGCCGATCTGCGCGTTCTCCCGCCACGAGTGGGCCGTCCAGCAGATGATTATGTACTGGGGCGTTATCCCGCACCAGGCCGAGATCACCCAGGGCACCGTCAACGGCACGATCGTCAAGGCGATCGAGACCGCTAAGGAGCTCGGCTACGTTGAGGCCGGCGATCTGACCGTCGCCACCGCCGGCGATCCCCGCATGAGCGTCCAGCTCGAGGACAAGGTCTCCTCGACCAACGTCGCTTACGTCGCTCAGGTGCGCTAAATCGCACTTGCAAGCACACTTGCATTGCAAAGGGCCCGGAAGGCTTTGCCTTCCGGGCCCTTTTTCTGTGCCAATGCCGGCGCACGGCAAAACACGCACTCATTTCTTTACCAAAAGTGCGAAATCCACTCTTCGAGGCTCAAAGAATAAAGTCCCAAGCGCTAAAAATGTTCGCCCGGTGGCAAACCCACACCTCACGCAGGGCTGATAAATCGTTTTAGCAAGGTCCAAATCGACCGCGTTTTCGGAAGTGCGGGGAAAAAATCGCTCACCCCCGAGCACAAGCCCTTTTATTTCGACAAAACCCCTGATAAAGTTGGCTCAAATACCGCTTGTGCTTAGCCTGTTTCTCTTTTCCCCGCACTTCCGAAACCGATAGCTTTTCTAGCCCAAACAACGCTCAAACGATCGGATTGCTATGTCATTTCTTGCCTGCGGACCCACGGCTTTTCAGTACTATCGCATCCCGCCCCAGATACTGGGACTCTATCCGGCAATCCTGCCGCCCAACCATGACCATCGCTTGGTGCATTACTCAAAACAACCAGTATTTAAAGACTTGCTTGGCACACCAGTTTGGAGATTCGTGAGCGAAAGAAAACAGCGCGCGAACGGAAAGCTATTTCATAGCCGTCTGCTGACCCAAGAGCCACCTCCTGGATCATTTAGACAGACTGAGCATGGGTTTGATGTCACATCGCCCGAGTTCACGCTGCTCAACCTCGCTACACAGGTCTCACGCAACCAGCTGCTCATGGCATGCTATGAAATGTGCAGCTCCTTCGCAGTGTTTAAGCCCTGCAAACGTGCACAACAACAGCTTGATGAAGCAATATCGCTTAAGCTCATCCCGCCCGACTGCGGTTGGGAACGCGTTGTCGACACCAAGGGCAACAACACCAACCTTTGGAAGCACCCACCACTCCTCAGCGCGGCGAATATCGCCACGTTCGCTAAACAGGCCGCAGGCCTACGCGGCATCAAGCAGCTCCGTTGGGCCGCCGAACGCATGACGGGACAGACCGCCTCACCCTTCGAAGTCCAGACCTCCATGCTCGTCTCGCTCCCCCGCGACGAAGGCGGCCTGGGCATCGATATCGCCAACAATGTGCGCATCCCGCTCAGCGACGCCGCACGTTCGCTGTATGACAAAACCTGCTGTTACGCCGATATCCTCATCGAAAGCGCCACCGACAGCATGGGCGTCATTCTGGAATGCCAAGGCCGCTCCGCCCACGGCAGCGAAGCCGCGAGTCTCTCCGATGCCGAGCGCGCCACCGCACTTACAAGCATGGGCTACGATGTCATCCAAATTACCTATGGCCAGATTAAGGATAAGAAGAGCTTCGATAGCATCGCCGAGCTCATTCATAAAAAGGCGGGGCTCCCCCACATCCCAAAGACCGATCAGGAACGCACCACCGAAGATGCCCTGCGACGGGAGCTGATGGTCAATTGGGATGAACTGTTCTCCGTTAAGCCGGCCGGCTAGCAGCTGGCGATCAGGGGGACTGCGGGAACGTCAGAAGCAACAACGCGGGCCGCAAATCCTGCCTCGGTTAGCTCGATGACCTCGCTAAACGTTGCATCGAAAAACTCCTCGGTTAGCAAGCGATACGGCGGATGATCGGGCTCGCCAGGGTTTTCGCGTACAATCTCGTGCATGACGCCGATGGTCTTGAGCACATATTCTTTATGGATGGGATACTGCCCAAAACGCGTCGCAGCGGTATACAGGCGATCGGTCGCACGCGGAATCGAAACAATGCCCAGCGTCTTGCCAAACCAGTCAAAGTCGCCTTGCTTTTTAATGCGGAACTCCTCACACGGCTTGCCGCCGTGCGCCTCCAGATACTGATTCACGCGCGTATTCCACACGGTATCGGCCACGAGGTGAGACCAAACACCCAGTGTCAGATCGAGCAACGACTGCGCCACGTCCTCGGGCGCGAGCGAAAGCTCGCTTGCGCCGGGACCGGCAACCGGCTCGGCGTCCTTGTAGCGTTGGGGATAATGCACCCGATTGAGCCGCTCGCGCTCCTCGGCAATCGAGGTCGCGGCAGCCGGCGTACCAACAGGCGCCCCTTTGAGCAGCGGCGCCACATAGGTGTCCCAAAACTCATGCTCGCGCGGCTTAGGGATGGGCTCAGGCTTGGCAAAGTGCGTAATGCGGTACGGGATGGGATCGGCGATGCCAGGGACCATATAGCCCACGAAGATATCCGGAACCACGCAGCCAAACAAAAAGGCATTGCGGTCGCGCACGTTATCGGCAAGCGTGCCAGCACGCGCCAGCAGTCGTTCCGTCTGAGCGATATGAATATTCCAACTTGGCATAGCCACCCCCGTAAAACCCGGATAACTATACCATTCACGGCAAGCCACGCGCGCGGCCGCAGCCCTACTACGCAGCAACTATTCCGCAGTGCCGCTTTCGGTTCCATACGATGCCACGGGTGCCGCGACCACGTGGTGATATCGATCGATATAGATGGCGCGGGCACCCAGGCGTCGCACCAAATCCTGATGATGCGTGCTCATCAAGACCGTCTTACCGGCGGCAACATAGGCCAGTAGAAAGTTGACCACGATGTCGCACGAGTCTTCGTCAAGTCCGTTGGTAGGCTCGTCGAGCACCAGGATATCGGGGTTCATCGACACGATGGCAGCCAGCGCAACGCGCTTCTTTTGCCCGCCCGAAAGCTGATAAGGCGAGGCATCGACCAGATCGGCCACCTGGAACAGCTCCATGGCATCGCGGACGCGGCGCTCGAGCTCGTCTGCCGGCAGCCCCATTTGAGCCGGGCCAAACGCAACTTCCTCGCCGACCGTGGCACAAAAGAGCTGCGCATCGGCGTTTTGGAACACAAAGCCCACGCGCTGATGGAACCGCTGGGCCGTCGCAGAATCCTTGAGATATGCCGCATCGACCGCATGCCCGTCAAACAGATACGTGCCCGCGTCCGCGAGCTCAAGGCCGTTGATAAGGCGCATGATCGTCGTCTTGCCGCAGCCGTTGGGACCCAGCAGGGCAACGAGCTCCCCACGGCCCACCTGCAGCGAAACGCCATCGACCACCGTATGGCCCGTATAGGAAAACACCACGTCGCGAAACTCGATGAGCGGCGTTGTCTCGGCGCCAGCAGCACCGCTCGCGCCCATCGCGTCATTCGTATCGTTTACCAAAACGTCGCCCTTCCCTATTCACATCGACGGATCGACCGCCCGCGCTACAGCACCGCGCACAACACGGCGAGCAGCACCACAACGGCCGCATAAACCGCATCGCGCCAGCCAAAAGAGCTGCGAGCGGGCGTCGGATACGCGCCGGCAAACCCACGGCAGAGCATGGCCTCGTCCATCGCGCGGCTGCATTCCATCGCCTTGATAAAGGTCATGCCCATGATACCCGCGATCGAATCCGTACGCGAAAATCCCTCAGGCGCACGGCCAACGCTGCGCAGCATGACCGATTCGCACAGATTGTGCGCCGTGCGACCCAGCACCTCGATGTGCTTGAGCGCCATATCAAACGTAAAGATGACCTCGTCGGGTAGATGCAGCATCTTGAGCGCCGACGACATGCGGCTCCACGTGAGGGTCCACGAAACGCCCAGCACCAGCGACACATTAATAAAGGTCTTGAGCGCAATCTTGAGCATGGCGCCCGCGGCAGAAGCGTCCAGCAGCAAGGCGGGCAGCGCCAGAACCACCGCGAGCCCCGCGGCAGCCAACGCCGGCACAAAAGTCGCGCGCAGCCCGCGTACGGGGCGCACGGCAACGAGCACCAGCGCAATGGCCGCCATCAACATGAGGTACAGCGGGCTCTGCGACAGACACACGCACAGGACGCAAACGAACATCCCCACCAGGCGTACCGGAGCCGAAACGCAAGAAAGGGCGCGGTCGACCATCGACCCGCCCTCGTGTACGCCGCCGCCCAGGCGAACCCGCTCAAGCAGGCTCGCCAGGTGCAGAACATTCTTTTGCATCACACGATGCCGAGCCCCCGCGGGCTCGTAACGCTGCTCGACCGCAAGCCAGCTAGGCAGCTCGGCTCTTGCCATGAGCACCGCTTTCCTTGACCGTCAGCGAGACCAGGCGGAATACGATGGTGAGCACCGCCACGCCAATCACACCCGAAAGAATATACATCGCGGCCTGGCCGGCAAAGCCAAGGCCTTGCTCCTCGGAATAGGCCTGCAGATAATCGCCCGTGGGCAGGGCATCGGCAAAGGTCGGGGTATCGAGACCGACCGAAGCCTGCAGGCTGTCGTCACCAGCCTCCTGGACGGCAGTTGCGGCGCCCTCGGCGTCCCACTCACCCCAGGCGTCACCGGTGGCAAGCAAGCCCAGCGGCGTGGCCACCACGAGCACAGCGACCAGGATGAGCGTGGGGATCAGCGAGGTCTTCTTGGCAGCAGCGCCCTCGGACTCCAGCAGGCCGTCGGAAGCCTCGGGGCCGACGATAAAGCTCGGCGCCGTCTTCTTGATAAAGCCGTAGATAGCGGCGGTCACCACGCCCTCGACCACACCGGCTACCAGCATATGCGGGATCAGCATGGCCGGAATGGAAACGGACAGCGGGAAGGGGCAGTACAGCGGCGCGCCCGAAGCGTTGGTAAAGAGCATCGGCTGAATACCAAACTCGATTGCCGCGCACAGGGCCGCCAGGCACAGACCGACCCAGCCGCTTACGATTGCCGAAACCGAGATGCCCCAGCTCTTGTCGTGCAAACGGCTGTTGAGTGCACGGAACACGATAGCAGCGGCAAACGGCAGCACAAAGGCCATGTTAAAGCAGTTGGCGCCAAAGGACAGAACGCCGCCGTCGCCAAACAGCAGCGCCTGCAGCGCCAGCGCGACCGAAACCGCGATGGCCGCGGCCTCCGGGCCCAGCAGCAGCGCGATGAGCGCGCCACCAACGGCGTGACCAGTGGTACCGCCGGGCAGCGGCACGTTGAACATCATGAGCAAGAAGGAGAATGCGGCGCAGATGCCCAGGAACGCCATGTGCTCGCGATCGAGCGTGGCGCGCACCTTCTTGATGCAGTGAACCCAAACGGGCACCATCGCCACTGCCATGACGGCATCGGTCTGCGGGGACAGATAATTATCTGGAATGTGCATGTACGCCTCCCGGTTGTCGGCGCACGGAATTGCAACGCCGCCTGAATCACCTTGTCAGTGTTACGTATTGTCAGATTCGTAACACGCCGCGGGCTATCATAGCAAAACGGCGCGCTGCCGACAAAGCAGCACGCCGTTATGTAATGCGCGTGTCATATATGCAGGCTCAGCAGTGCCTTATACCGAGCATAGCGGTCACGTAGGACTCGGCGGCAGCCACCGCTGGCCTATACCCAGTGCAAGCCCTAGCCGCGGACCTCGCCGTTTACGCCCTTGCACACCTTGGTGACGATCTTCTGGTGCGCTTTTTCGACCTCTTCGCTGGTGAGCGTGTGGTCGTCGGAGCGATACGTAAGCGCAAAGGCCATGGACTTCTTGCCCACGCCCACGCGGACCGGATCGCGGTAGACGTCGAACAGACGCACACCCTCGAGCAACTTGCCGCCGGCGCTGGTAATGCGGCGCTCAAGGTCCTCGCAGGTCACGGAGTTATCGACTACGATAGCAAGGTCGTGCTCAACGGCAGGGTACTGCGAGAACTCGCGGTAGTTCTCCTGGTTGCGGGCGCCCTTGATCAGCTTGTCCAGATCGAGCTCAAAGGCAACGACAACCTCATCGATGCCCATCGCCTCGCGCGCCTCGGGGTGAATCTCGCCGACCCAGCCCAGCACGGTGCCGCCGGACAGAACCTCGGCCGCACGACCCGGCTGCAAGAAAGCGTAGCCCTCGCCCTCGACGGGACGGAAGCGGACCTTCTCGATGCGCAACTGGGCAAGCAGCTCCTCGACAATGCCCTTGCCAAAGAAGAAGCGCAGCTTGCGGTACTTCATGTTCCAGGACTGCTCGCTCCACTGGCCCGAGAGCACACCCGCCACGGACTTGGTCTCCTTGGGCAGGCTGGCGTTCTCGCGACCGTGGAACAGGCTGCCGACCTCGTACAGGTGCACGTTGGGCGTGCCGTGGGCCTCGTTATAGGCCACAGACTGCAGCAGACCCGGCAGCAGTGAGCGGCGCATCTCGGTCTGCTCGGCCACCAGCGGGTTCATGAGCACGACGGGGCAGCCGCGGCCCTCGGTGGACATACCGATCTTCTCCAGGTCGCCCGGGGCGGCAAAGCCAAAGGTCGTGGTCTCGTTGAGGCCACAGGCGCGCAGGATCTCGCCGACCTTGCGGGTGAGCTTCTGCTCGCGGGTCAAGCCGCCGATATGGTTCTTGGCAGCCGGGATGGTCGCCGTCACACGGCCCATGCCCCACAGGCGCAGGACCTCCTCGATCAGGTCAATCTCGCGCGGCAGGTCGGGGCGGAAGCTCGGCGGGGTGACCATAAAGTCCTCGCCGTCGCGCTCGACAGTGCAGCCCAGGCGGGTGAGCGAGCGCTCGATAAAGTCGGGCTCGATGTCGGCGCCGCAGATGGCGTGCACGCGGGCCAAGCGCAGCTTGATGCTGTCGATGGTCTTGGGCGCGGGGAACACGTCCACATAGCCGGGGGCGACCTCGCCGCCGGCGATCTCCTCGATCAGCGCGCACGTGACGTTGGCGACGTCCACGCAGCCGGTCTCGTCGACCTGGCGCTCAAAGCGAATGGAGGCATCGGAGATCAGCGACAGGTCGCGGCTGGTGTGCGAGGTGCGACCTGCGTTGAAGCAGGCGCTCTCGACCATCACGTCGACGGTGTCGTCCTCGATCTCGGAATCCATGCCGCCCATAACGCCGGCCAGCGCCACGGGACGCTCGCCGTCGGTGATGAGGCCCATGCCGGCGTCGAGCGTGCGCTCCTCGCCGTCGAGGGTCGTGAACTTCTCGTCCTGTTGGGCGGCGCGAACCACCACGCGGCGATGGCCATCGCGCTCGGCAAAGGTGTCCAGGTCAAAGGCGTGCAGCGGCTGACCGGTGAGCATCATCACGTAGTTGGTGATGTCGACGATGTTGTTGTGCGGGCGCACGCCCAGGGCGTTGAGACGCTTGACCATCCAGTCGGGCGACGGGCCGACCTTCACGTTGCGCACGATGCGGGCGACATAGCGGTCGCACAGGCCCTCGTCGGCAATCTCGACCGAAAGCTCGTCGTCGGTCGCGCGGCCGGTCTCGGCCTTGATGGCGGGCAGCTCCACGTGGAAATCGCGGTCGAAAATGGCGCCGGTCTCGCGGGCCATGCCAATCATGGACAGGCAATCGGGACGGTTGGGCGTGATCTCGCAGTCGAGCACGGTGTCGCTCGATCCCACGTACTCGGCAAACGGCATGCCGCAGGGCGTATCCTCGGGCAGGATCATGATGCCGGAGTGGTCGCCGCCCAGGCCGAGCTCGCGCGCAGAGCAGTTCATGCCCATGGACACGACGCCGCGAAGCTTGCTCTTCTTGATCTTGACGTCGCCGGGAAGCACAGCGCCGATCATTGCCGTGACGATGTGGTCGCCAGCCTCGAAGTTCTGCGCGCCGCAGACGATCTGCAGCGGGGCGGGGTTGCCGTCGGCGTCGAGATTCTTGTCGCCCACGTCGACCGAGCACACATACATGTGGTCGCTATCGGGGTGCGGGGTCTTGGTGAGCACCTTGGCAGTCACCACGTGGTCGAAGGACTCGCCCACGGTGTCAATCGCCTCGACCTCGGTGCCGGTACGGATATATTCGTCCGAAAGGGTCTTAGGATCCTCCGGAATATCGATCATGGTCTTGAGCCAGTCGTAAGAAACGCGCATGTAGCTCTCCTAGTTCTTAATCTCCGCAAAGGAAGGAATATCAAATGAAGACGTTCGCCTTAGGGTTGTCCAGGTGCCCCAGGTTGGCGTGAAAGAGGAGCGACGCGTACTAAAGGTACGCGAGCGACGGTTTGAACGCCAAGATGGGGTGCCTGGGCAAGCCTAAAATTGGTTCAGGAAACGCATATCGCCTGTCATGAGAGTACGCAGGTCCGGCAGGTCGTAGCGCAGGGCCGCGACGCGCTCGGCGCCAATGCCAAAGGCGAAGCCGGTGTACTTCTCGGGGTCGATGCCGCAGTTGATCAGGACGTTGGGGTCGACCATGCCGCAGCCCAGGATCTCGATCCAGCCGCTGTGCTTGCAGAAGTTGCAGCCCTTGCCGCCGCAGACGTGGCAGCTCACGTCCACCTCGCAGCTCGGCTCGGTGAAGGGGAAGAAGTGCGGGCGATAGCGCGTCTTGCGGTCCTCGCCAAACATGCACTTAACAAAGTAGTCGAGCGTGCCCTTAAGATCGCCAAAGGTGATGCCCTCGTCGACGACCAGGCCCTCGATCTGGTTGAACTGCGGCAGGTGGCAGGCGTCGGCCGTGTCGGGACGGTAGACGGTGCCCGGGCAGATCATGTAGATGGGCGGCTTCTGCGACTCCATAGTGTGGATCTGCACGCCCGAGGTCTGGGTGCGCAGCAGCACGTCGGACTCGCCGTGGGCGTGAGCCTCGGGGTGTGCGACGCTGCCGGGGTTGTTGTCGACCACGTAGAAGGTATCGCGGGCCGAACGGCTCGGGTGATCCATGGGGGCGTTGAGCGCGGTGAAGTTGTAATAGGAGGTGTCGACCATGGGGCCGGACTCGACGGTGTAGCCGATGCCGCAGAAGATGTCCTCGGCCTCCTCGATGATCTGCTTGATCAGGTGCTGGTGACCGATCTGCGGACGGATGCCCGGCAGCGTGATGTCGACGGCCTCGTGCTCGAGTGCGTGCTTGAGGGCGGCGGCCTTCATCTCGGTGGTGCGCTCGTCGAGCATGCCCTCGATCAGCTGGCGCATCTCGTTGGCGCGCTTGCCCATCACGGGACGATCCTCGGGGGCGAGCTTGCCCATCATGCGCATCAGGCCGGTGATGCGGCCCTTGCGACCGAGCAGCTCAACGCGCGCGGCCTCGAGCTTTGCGGCGTCGTCGGCGCCTGCGACGAGCTCCTTGGCCTCTTCCTCGAGTTTGACCAGATCATCAATCAGACTCATGTCTTCCCTTTCGTCTCTCGCGCTCCCCGCTCGCCGAGACGACTGCCGTCGCCTGACGTTGCGAAAACGCGGCCCGGTTCGGTAACAAAAAACCGTCCTCGGGCATGTGCATTGCCCAAGGACGGTTGAATTCCGCGGTACCACCTTGTTTGACCCGGCGGATGTCTGGCCCGCCGTGCCCACTCTGCGCCCCTTATCGCGAGGCTCACGGCTTCCCTACTGGGGCTTCGCCGCCGCTGGCCGCGCGCCCGTTGAGGTCGCTGCTCGGGAGTGAACGCTTGGCCCTTGCCACCGCAGGAAGGCTTGCAGCCCATGACCTTCCCTCTCTTGCCGGCGACGCGGCGGGCAAAACCCTCTCCGTCAACGCATTGGGCTATAGGATACCACATTGTGCGAGCGTATCGCCGCGTTCCGTTTTGTTCGCGCTGGGTACAAGACGGGTAGCTGTGCAAACTGGCCGTGCGCCCAAAGGCGGCGCGGCCTGCGAGATTAAGGATATGGTATGGGAAAGAAACTCGATAAGAAGGCCAAGGCCGCCGTGGCAAAAGCCGCCAAGGGCGTCAAGGCCGACAAGGCCGTCAAGAAGTTCCGCAAGCTCGAGGGCAAGCTGTGGACCCGCGAGTACCTACTCAAGATTGCTGAGTTTGACGGCGCAACCATCGCCCCCGCCAACGGCGCCGCCGCCCGTGCCGATGCCATGGGCACCCTTGCCGGCGAACATCACAAACTCTTGACCAGCGAGAAGTCCGTTGAGCTTGTGCGCTCGTTGGCCCGCAAGACGGTTGTGGGCGGAAAGATCGACGACCCGCAGCTGCTCGACGAGATCCGCGTGCTCGGCCGCGACCAGCGCGAGGCCAGCGTCATCCCCACCGAGGAGGCCGAGGCCTGGACCAGGCTCACCTGCGAGGCCGATGCCGTGTGGCACAAGGCCAAAGCAGCCAACGACTGGGCGAGCTTTGAGCCCTATGTGGATAGAATCGTCGCTCAGCTTAAGCATCAGGCCGAGCTCATGGACCCCAAGCGCGACCCATACGACGTGTGGCTCGACCAGTACGAGCGCGGCCTTTCCACCGAGAGCTTCGATGCGTTTTGCGACGAGGTCAAGGCCACGGTCGTGCCGCTCGTGCACGCCATCGGTGAGCGCGGCCAGCAGCCAGCTGCCGACTTTTTGCACGCCCATGTGCCCGAGGCTGCCCAGCGCGCCATGAGCTTTGACCTCATGAAGCTCGTCGGCCTGGACCTGGACGACACCACGCTCGCCTTTACCGAGCATCCGTTTAGCGAGGGCTTCTCGGTGGGCGACGCGCGCATCGCCACGCACATCTACGAGGACGATTGCATCTCCAACGTCTACAGCATCATCCACGAGGCCGGCCACGCCATGTACGAGCTGGGCGTGAACCCCGCCTACGCGCGCACGTGCCTGGAGGGCGGCACCTCCATGGGCATCCACGAGAGCCAGAGCCGCTTTTTCGAGAACACCGTGGGCCGCAGCCGCGCCTTTATGGGACCGCTGCTCGAGGTACTGCGCCGCCACGCGCCCGAGGTCTACGGCAGCGTGGACGAGGACACGCTCTACCGCGCCGTGAACATCGCGCAGCCGTCGTTGATCCGCACCGAGGCCGACGAGCTCACCTACCCGCTGCACATTATGGTGCGCTACCAAATTGAGCGCATGCTGTTTGCCGGCGAAGCCACGGCCAAGGACATCCCCGCGCTTTGGAATCGCTTTATGGACGAGTACCTGGGCATTCCCGTTCCCGACGACACACACGGCTGCTTGCAGGATACGCACTGGAGCGGCGGTTCGTTTGGCTACTTCCCCACGTATGCGCTGGGCAGCGCCTACGATGCGATGTTTGTACCGGCCATGTGCCGCGACGGCGTCGACCTTACCGGCGCCTGCGCGAGCGGCAATCTGGCGCCCGTCCGCGCCTGGCTGGGCGAGCACATTTGGCAGTGGGGCCGCGCCAAGGACGCGCCGGAACTCATCAAGGGCGCATGTGGCATGGCGTTCGATGCCCGCTACTACTGCAGCTACCTGCAGGACAAGTTCACCACGCTGTACGAGCTGTAAGGATTGACCAGCACGCCATCGCCAACGCCAACCATGTTGACGCCAATGTCTTGGTAACGTCAGCGAAAACGACCCCAAGCGAGCAAGATGACGTAAAACGAAAGGGCGCTGACTTTCTGGTCGCGCCCTTGAAATTGAACGTCAGATTGCCGCTTGGGGCCGTTTGCAGCGTCGAGCCGTTACGCGGTTTGGTAAAACCGCGTAGCTATAAAGCCTCGAGTGCGTTGGCGATGCGCTTCATGGCGGCGTCGGCAGCTGCTTGGTCGGGGGCTTCGGCCAAAACGCGGATTACCGACTCGGTTCCGCTCTTGCGCACGAGCACACGGCCCTCGCCCGCCAGCGACGCCTCGGCCTCGGCGATGGCGGCCTGCACGCCCATGCTGCCCAGCGCGGCGTCCTTATCCGTCACGCGCACGGCAACTTGCGCCTGCGGCAGCAGCTTGCACGGAGCCGTAAGCTGCGAGAGCGTCTCGCGCTCGGCGCGAATCACTTCCATCACGCGCAGCGAGGTCATAATGCCGTCGCCCGTGCGCTCGATATCGCCAAAGATCGTATGGCCCGTTTGCTCGCCGCCCAGGCTGTAGCCGCCCTCGCGCATCTTGGCGTACACGTGGCGGTCGCCCACGCCGCTGGTCACGGTGCTCAGACCGGCAAGCTCCAGCGACTTGACCAGGCCAAAGTTGCTGGCGATCGTCGGCACCACGGTACCGCCCGAGAGGCGCCCGTGCTTGTTCAGGTACACGCCACACACGTACAGAATCTGGTCGCCATCGACCACGCGGCCGCGCTCGTCCACGGCCAGGCAGCGGTCGGCGTCGCCGTCGTAGGCAAAGCCCACGTCCAGCCCCTGCTCCACCACGTGGCGCTGCAGGCGCTCCATATGCGTGGAGCCACAATCCACATTGATGTTAAAACCGTCGGGCGCGGCATTGATTACGCGCACATCGGCGCCCAGCGCGTCGAACACCGGCTTGGCCACCGAGGATGCCGAGCCGTTGGCACAGTCGAGACCAATCTTGACGCCCTGCAGCGAAAAGTTCGCGCTGGCGATGAGCGAGGCAATGTAGCGGTTGCGACCCTGCATGTAGTCCACCGTGGCGCCGATGTGGTTGCCCGTTGCCAGCGGAACTTCGTTCTTGCCATCGATGTAATCCTCGATGAGCTCCAGCACATCCTCGTCCATCTTAAAGCCGTCGCTGTTGACGAGCTTAATACCGTTATCGCAAAACGGGTTATGGCTCGCGCTGATCATGATGCCGCAATCGAAGCAGCCCTCCACGGTCTGATGCGCCACGCCCGGCGTCGGGATCACGTGCAGCATGTAGGCGTCCGCGCCGCTCGCGACCAAGCCGCTCACCAGCGCCGCCTCGAACATATAGCTCGAGCGACGCGTGTCCTTGCCCACGATCACGCGCGCCTTGGCCCCGCGGTTGGCGCCGTAATACCAGCCCACAAAGCGGCCGATCTTATAAGCGTGCTCTACCGTCAGCCCAACGTTGGCCTCGCCGCGAAAGCCGTCGGTGCCAAAGTACTTCATAAGAGATCCTCCCTATAGACAAAGGCGCGCCGCCAAAGCAACGCGCCGCCGGCCTATTATCCTTTAAAGCAACCGCAGGGGCTACACCGTGAGGAACATCATCACGATGATCATGGCAAAGCCGATAAGATCGGTCGGCAAAAACACCGTGCCCAGCATAACGGCACTCGTGATGGTAGCCGAGACCGGCTCCACGGTTCCGATCAAGCTCGCACGCACCGAGCCGATGTCCTTGACGCCCTGCATATAGAGCATGTACGCCAAAAACGAGCCCACGACCACAAACACCGCGAGCGCCTCGACGCCGGCGGCATCGAGCGCCGGCATATGGGCCCAAGGCTGCACGATGGTGCAGGTGATGATACCAGCCGTGAGCATGGCTGAGCCCGTAACGATGGGACTGCCGTATTCGGGCAGAATCTTGGCGGGAATCACCGCCATGCAGGCGGCGCTCACCGCGCACATAAGACCCGCCACCAGACCGAGCGGCGAGATGCTCAGGCTCGTGGGGTCGCCGCCGGTGGCGATCAAAAACGTGCCGCCAAGGGCCAGGCCGATACCGATGGCCTCGCGCATGCGCGGTTTGCGGCGATCGGTGATGCAGGTATATCCCATGATGATGACCAGCTGCAGGCACTGAAGGACCGTCGCGGTTCCGGCGTTGGTCAGGCGCACGGCCGAAAGATAGCAAAACTGGTTGAACAGCAGGCCAAAGGCGGTAAAGAGCAACAGCTGCTTGCGGTCGGCCGGTGTCGTCCAAAGCTTGACCAGGCGCGCACGGTCGCGCGCGACGACCACGACCATAAAGAGCAGGCCGGCAAGAATCTGGCGCACGCTCATGAGCCACAGCGTATCGACATGGTAGGTATCGAACAGGAAGCTCGCGCTGGTGCCCGAGAAGCCCCAAAACGAGCCACCCACGAGCGTAGCCAACACGCCCAACGCCATCCTGCGCGACGACGCATCGTTAAGGCGCTCACGCCATGCACGGCGGGTGCTGCGGCTGAGCTCATCGGTGCCCTCGGGCACATCAATGTTCGATATATCGGTCATCGGCACCGAAGCCCCTGCGCCTTCGACCTGCTCGACACACTCTTTGCTCATCCCACTCCCCCGAAACAGTCTGGAAGCAATTCGGCTTACCTTACCACGGCGAAGGCACCAGCTGGAGGCTTGTCCGCTTATCGGTAGGACAATTCCTTAGGCGTCTTTCCATAGCTCGATACCGCAATGGCTTTGCATTGGTCGACAGCCAAATCGAGGCAGCAGACTCTTTTGAAATGGATATGACAAAGCCCCCGAATTCCACAATGTAAGCGATTTTTAAAAATGTTCTTGCCACCGAGTTCAGGCTCCGTTATATTATCCCTTGCGCACTTGCGCACCCTTGATCGGGCGTTTAGCTCAGGGGGAGAGCGCTTCCCTGACACGGAAGAGGTCAGAAGTTCAAATCTTCTAACGCCCACCAAATGTTCGCAGCTCAGAGGCTATGTACTCTGAGCTGTTTTGTTTTATGTCGCCAAATCCGCTGGCAGCTCCAACCGTCATCGCAACGTAGCATCAATTCACCTGACGAATGGCAGCCAAACAAATTCAATACCCCAACATCAACAATAGCCAGGCACAAAACTGCGCCGCAAGCTGCTCCAGCCGCCCAACTGGCCAAAAGCTGACCATCTACTTGCCAATTTATCCAACGGCGTAACCAACCAGTCCGCACCGCAGCTTCTCGGCAAAACACCACGACGTCCACACCCTGCGGTATCCTTGAGCCACTTACACCTGCAGCACCAAGGAGCCGCCATGCGCACCGAGCTCGATGTCCCCTTTTCGCACAAAGAAGAAGCCAAGGCGCTGGGCGCCAAATGGGACCGGACCAAAAAGACCTGGTATGTACCCAGCGGCGTCAACCCCGAGCCCTTTGCCGAGTGGCTGCCCGGCGTTGACCGATCCGACCCCTCAGCGCCGTATATATATCTAGTACTGGGCAAGCGCGAGTGCTGGAAGTGTCACAAAGAGACCTCGGTCGCGGCCTTCGGCATTCCCTATCGAACCGATAACGACGAGAGCATCGCCATCGCGCACGCGCCCAACGAAGCCGGGCACATCGCCATCGACACGGCCAACGCCAACGCACTCGCCATCGTGCCCGCTCTTGGCTGCGTGCCGAGCGAGATCCGCGACTACCTTCATAAGCGCTGCGGCTACAAGCCCGTAGGCGCACGTGCCTCCAAAGCCCCGTCGCTCGGCAACACGTGCACCAGTTGCGACGCGCTGCAAGGCAGCCGCTATCTGTTCGAGGAGCCCTCGTCCCCGTTTGCCCTCACTGCCATCAACAAGCTGCCGGCACTGGAGTTTGTGCGCGTCGAAGTTGCCGGCGTCTTTGGCGTCCCGGCCACGCGCACCGACTTTGACCAGGCGCTCTTTACCTGGGCGCGCGACCATCACGCCAAGTTTCACAAGCAACTCGGTGAGGGGATTTATTTGTAGGGGCAACATCGAGGTATCGAGGAGCAGGAGCTCGATCGTCAAACAATCAAAAAGACAGGCTTTACGTACACGTATTCCGAGGGAGCCATGAGCTTCCCGGATGCCACCGACAAGCCGAGCCGCACCATCCTCACAGGAGAAGGCGGCACGGGAGCGAGCCGCTTCAAGCACGTCATCGAATGTCCCGATGGCCGTTTCCGCCGTCTTGTTCCCGACGAGCTCGACCAGCTTCAGGGATTCCCGAAAGGCTGGACCGATACGGGCATGACTGACGGCCATCGAGCCTTCTGCATGGGCAACGCACTCGTCACCGGCGTGCCCCATCGCATTGGCGAAGCTATGGTCGAAGTGTACGGCCTCTAAGGCAAGCAATCCGGAGCCGGCAGTTCACGCTGTCGACCCCGTTTTTCCACCCCACTCCCCTGTATACTGATGTAGCACGTGTTTCATCCGGGCTTGTTGGGCCGGATTGTTCATGGGAGGGTCTTATGGCTGCTTCGAATCCGCCTAAGGGGAGCGTTTCTTCTTCGTCCATCAAGCCGGTTACGCGCAAGGCCGTGCGCTGCCAGCGCGAGGTCGCTTGGCTTGTCACGCAGGCGGCGGGCAGGCTTGTGGCGACCACTCAGGACGTCAATGCGCCTACGCCGAGCTTTGTGTTAGCGGCGGCGCTGGATTTTGTGCGCCAATTGGAGCTTGCCGAACAGGATGCCAGCGGCCACCTCGACTACCAAAATGTTATGGCGCCCGACCTGCAAACGTTCTGCCACATGGCCAAGTTGCCCGCCGCGCCCAATGCGCTTTCGGACGCAGGCTACATGTTTACGCTTTCGGGCGCGGACCTTATCCGCGACATCTATACATACTGCAGCGAGCTCGCCGAGCGCAGCGTCTTTGGCACGGCTGAAGTCAAACCGGGAAATGTCATCAAGCTGGTTCTTAGGCTGTTCTTGATGGACGGGTTCGGGGCCATGCCGGCGTAAGCCGAGTCTTTAGCGTCACCGTCGACTGAGTAACAACCGCTTTACCTTAGTGGGCGCCAATTGAGGGTCGATTATTGGGTCGCCTCGTCCACTAACGCATTTATTCCACGCTCTCCGACAGTCGATACTTGCGGTTGCGGCTCGTCGCCGGCGCCGTGGGCTCAAGCTCGCCTTGAGCAATGAGCGCGTTGACGCGCGACCTAACCTGGGAAATTGTAAGCCCCGTACGTTCTGCCAGTTCACGCGTCCCCAGCTCGCCGTAGTGTTTGAGTGCCGTCACAATTAAGCCCCCGCCATGATCGACCGGCTCGATCTTTGAACGGTAAAGTACGACCTTGAACCGATCGAACCCCGGGCAGAACAGAGGCTCGGCCAGACCATGCGCGCGCATGGCATCGATCATCATCGGGATGCCCGAGCCATTGCCCTCAGCCGGCGAACCTGCGCCATCCGGCAGCGGGACAATCGACATGAGTTTCACGAGCGTCGCGTTACGGCATCGGGAGCTGCCGTCAAACAAGTTCTCGCGAGTCTTTCCCCCGTAAAGGCCGCCAGGATTCGTCACCTCGACACGATCGTCAAAGACGTCGACGGCAATCGATTGTCCACAGAACCGATCCCCGTATTCTCGATGGATTACGGCGTTGGCGATTGCCTCGCGCAGAACCTCCTCGGGAATCTCCAGCGAGTCGACACGCGAGACGCCTTGGACGGTCGAGGTTCGCCGCAAATTCTTGGCGACGGCCGCGACAGCATCCGAGATCATCTCGCCCAACGTTCCCTCACAGATTGTGTGGTCCATGAACCTCAGCGACCCCGCCGTGCCTTTCCGGGTCCCCGCATAGACAGCCATGTCGATAAAGAGCTTGGGATAAAACTGCTGAGGGTAGGTGCCCGCAACTAGGAGTCCAGCCTTGGTGACATTGCCCTGGAAGTCGAGGAAATTCAGACGCTCCATCTTTGTCTTCTTGTCCGCCGCACCGCGCATCGCTCGAGGCGTCAACGAATAGGCACGCTCCATCGTGCGGTCGACCAGCGACTCGTCGAGATCGCCCACACTCGTGCCGGGCACCGCATCGCGATCGCTAGGACTCGTCCGTTCATATGACGACAGCGCCAAAACCTCGGTCGACGAAAGCGGGACATCTTTGTCATCGATGCGTTTGTAGCTGCCACCTTGAGCGCCCCGCTCTATGACATAGCAAGGCTTGCTCGACGGGTCGAGCTCCTCAATCGTGATGACCAGAACCACGGTGCCCTGGAGCTCCACGCGCTCAATGGTGTATTTGGGCGGATTGGCCAGCTTTCCGCGACCGCCGGCATCGCCCATGCCTGCCACAAATTGGTTGAGCACTTTCTCGGTCTCGAAGTTCTCAACCGGGACAAAACCTGCGCGCTCACTCACTCCGAGCACGATGATTCCGCCGGCAGTGTTCGCGAATGCGCTCACCGTTTCCCACACGTCGCGGGAAAGCGTCGTGGCGCTCTCCTTCACTTCGACGTTAAGATCATCCGAACCCATACGCCTTAAAGACTCAAGCAGACCGGTCAGCTCGTTTTCGTTCATCTGCACGTCCTTTCGCTCGGTCCTGCGGAGAATGCCACGGATAGATTTCCCTCGTCTCTCAGTTATCTCTCGTAATTATCTCTCATCTATCTCTCTATCTCTCGGCTTAGAGATAGAGAGATAGATGAGAGATGGATTGTCTACCATTTGCTTCATTTATACATATTTTTGCTGGTAGAACAATCGTTATTGAGACAATACCATGATTGCCTGTCTCTTTACTGCTCAGTTATCTCTCATATTTTTCTCTCATCTTCCTGTCATCTCTCATATTAGAGACGAATGAGAGACGAGAGATACGCGAGTGATGGACGAACGAGGATTTTCGGACGGTCGGATATCGAGAGTGGATATTTGGACGGTTTTTGGGGCTTTTGCGGCAGATTCCGTCCAAATATCCACTCTCGTCAGTCCGATTTTCCACGCCCGTTCGGTCGGCGTCCGAAAATCCACGCTCGTGTGTCCGAATTTCCACTCTCGTTCGACAGGCGACCAGGACGCATCGACTTCCCATCGGCATAACCGCCAGTTCGCCGCAGAGCCGCGGCCCCATATGGGTAT
>CAJMRN010000002.1 GCA_905215815.1 uncultured bacterium
TGCAGGGAGCAAAGCCGACGACGACGCGCGGCGTCGCCATTCGGCTTTGCCCGCAGGGGCGAGATGTTGAGGGCGGGGTGCCCGGAACGGAGGAAGACATGCAGCAGCTTATGACCGAGGAAATCGCCAAGACGGTGCCGAGGCTCTATGGGCAGGACGGGGCGGACGACCCCATCGTCCAACTTGCAGCTCGTTGGCCTAGCCGGCGGGCTTTTTTATTATCCCGGATCGTATTTTCGGTTCAATCCTCGGCCTCTCAAACAAAATCTCGATCTGTAACATCTAGTACCGATTTGGACGGCTAGGTGTTACAGATCGAGATATACCGGTGGGTTGGGTCCCGTTTGTCTAAATCTGTAACACGAGGGACGGTTTTTGCCGAGTTGTTGTTACAGATCGAGATTTTCTAGCAGGCGGGTTTGGTTTGTCTCGATCTGTAACAGGTAGGGGTCAAAAGTGGGCCTAGATGTTACAGATTGAGATGTTTGGTCGGACCGAGTTTGTTCGTCTCGATTTGTAACATCTAGGGTCGTTTTTGGTCTGCAGATGTTACAGATTGAGACAAACCGACGGGCCGCCCCGTCCCATCCACCTGCCGCCACCTGATATTCGCCGATTTTCGTTGTGCTGTCGTACCCCCATGCCATATCCTCTAGACAACTACGCGGCATCATCGCCGTCGCGCCTACAAGAGAGGAATATCCATGACCGCACCTGCATCTAAGCTGCTCCAGCCCATTACGGTTGGCCCCCTTGAGCTCAAAAACCGCATTATGTTCCCGCCGCTGACCACCGGCTACGAGGAGCGCGACGGCTCCATTGGCGAGCGCAGCCTGGCCTTTTACGAGCGCTTGGCCCGTGGCGGCGTGAGCTACATCGTCATCGGCGACGTCGCTCCCGTCATGACCGCGAGCCCCACGCCCAAGCTGGCAACCGACGCCCAGATCCCTACGTTTAAGGCGCTGGCCGACGCCGTCCACAAGCACGGTGCCAAGGTTGCGCTGCAGCTGTTCCACCCCGAGTACGACGTGCCCGGTGTCGGCCGCATGGTCATGAGCTCCATGGTCGCCGCCAAGGCCGCGCAGGAGGCCAAGGCCGCCGGCGACGAGGAGACCTTTGCCGCCAAGATGGCCGAGTCCAACGAGATTCGCAAGCAGGCATACGCCAAGCTGCACCACGATATGCAGCACTTTGTGAACGAGGCCAGCGTAGAGCAGCTCACCCAGATCAAGGAGGCCATTGCTGCCTCGGCCGCCCGCGCACAGCAGGCCGGCATCGATGCCATCGAGGTCCATGGCGACCGCCTGGTGGGTTCGCTGTGCTCGGCCATCCTCAACCAGCGCACCGACGAGTATGGTGGTTCGTTCGAGAGCCGCGTCCGCTACGCGCTGGAGGTCGTCGCCGCCATTAAGGAGGCCGCGCCGCAGCTGATGGTGGAGTACAAGCTCCCCGTGATCATGGAGAACCCCGACGGCACGCCGCGCGGCAAGGGCGGCCTGCAGCCCGACGAGGCCTGCGAGTTTGCCAAGCTGCTCGAGGGCGCGGGCATCGATATGATCCAGGTTGCGCAGGCCAATCATACCGGCAACATGGGCGACACCATTCCGCCCATGGGTGCCATGCCCTACAACTGGACGCTGCCCGTTGCCGAGCGCGTCAAGGCCCTGGTTTCCGTGCCGGTGGCAACCGTCGGCCGTGTTGTCTCGGTCGAGGCCGGCGAGAAGATTCTGGAAGACGGCGCGGCCGACATCATCGCCTATGGCCGCTCGCTCATGTGCGACCCCGACATTGCGCTGAAGGCCGCCACGGGCGAGCCCATTCGCGAGTGCCTCAACTGCAACAAGGGCTGCGTCGACGCGATTCAAAACCGCAAGTACATCTCGTGCGTGCTCAATGCCGAGAACGGCGACGAGGCGACCATCGCCATTAAGCCGGGCGAGGGCGACAAGAAGATCGCCGTGGTGGGCGGCGGCATCGCCGGCCTGGAGGCCGCGCGCGTGGCGGCCAAGCGCGGCTACGATGTGACCGTCTACGAGGCGAGCGATCACTTGGGCGGCCAGATTGTGCTGGCGGCCGCGCCCCCGCGCAAGGACGAGATCATGCGCTCGGTCGAGTATTACGAGAAGATTCTGCCTGGCCTGGGCGTGAAAGTCGAGCTCAACCATGCCGCTACCGCTGAGGACCTCAACGCCGCCGACGCCGCGATTGTGGCTGTGGGCGCACACGACGTGGTCATCCCCGTTCCGGGTGCCGACTCGGACAAGGTCGTCTCGAGCTGGGACGTGCTGGCTGGCAAGGTGGAGCTTGCGGGCCGCGTCGCCGTCATTGGCGGTGGCCTGGTGGGCACCGAGACTGCCGAGTACCTGCTGCAGCACGGCTGCGAGGTGGCGATCGTGGAGATGCTCGACAAGATTGCCGCGGGCGAGTCCGAGACCATTCTGCCGCTGATTATGAGCGACTTTGCCGAGCACAACGTGGAGCAGCACGTGAAGACCCGCCTGACCGCCATTACCGACGAGGGCGTGGAGGCTGTTCGCACCACCGAGGACGGCGCCGAGGAGCCGGTGAAGATCGCCTGCGATTACGTGGTGATGGCCGTGGGCTCCAAGGCCAACGCGTTTGACCTTGATGGCGTGACGGTGCCCGTGACCTGCGTGGGCGACTGCTCGGGCGAGCGCACCGCCGATATTGCGAGCGCCATTCGCACGGCATATCACGCGGCCAACGAGCTGTAGTTAACTTCGCGGCCAGGCGGGGCGGTAGCACGGACCTGTCTCGCCCGGCTGCGTCCCATCGGGTGTCAACCGGGGCGGGGTCTGCAGGCGCAGCAGGTCCCGCCCTTTTCGTTTTGCTCCGGTGGATGGCAAGCGCGCTAATCATGAGGAGTGAGGACGTCTGCTGCCTTGCAGACCGCTCAAAATTATTAGGGGAGGGGTTAATAATTGCGCAAACCATACCAGCCAAACAAAAAGATACCAATCTGGTTGGTAAAACACCGTCAATGAGCCGCGGGCCAACTAGCTGCGTAAATAAAACCTAAAGAACTGTTGCAAAGTAATGGCAAATGCCCAGATGCCACCGTTGCAATTTTCAGTTAACTGTTACGCGCGAACAGCAAAATGCTACTATCTAACAAGCACGTAAGAAAGCAGATTAACGGTTAAGGCTAAGAAGTGGCAGGTATGTCGGAAGCAACAAGGACTCGCACGCATGCGCCCGAGGTTAGGCAGCGCGCCGTCGAGATCCTCCAAGAGGGGGTCGGTCACCGCGCCCTCGCCGCAAAGCTTGGCATTCCCCAGGCCACGGCTCGTCAGTGGGCCCGCGCATATGACGTGGGCGGTGCCGATGCCGTGCTCAACGCGGGCGCTCGTCATCACACCTATTCGTACGAAGTAAAGCTCGCCGTGGTTAAGGACCGTCTGGAAAACGGCCTGACGGTTCGCGAGACCATGATCAAGTATGGGATTCCCAGCGAGTCTTCAGTCAAGGCTTGGTGCCGCCAGTATCGCGAGAGCGGCGAGTCCGCGCTGGTCGATAAGCCGCGCGGTCGCAAGCCGCGCGTTAAAAAGGCGGAATAGCGAACGGGATGGTGCGCCCACAGGGGCGCATTTTTCTTGCCGCGCCAACTTTTCGGACTGCCGCGAGCCTATCGGGACATCTTCCAACGTGGCCAATAAACCGCGCACAGCGGCCCGCGCGCCTGCCGCTGCGGTAAGGGAGCGTCACCCCTCTACTCCAATGCGGACAGACTCCTTACCCCGTACGCCTAAAACTCTCCAGTTGACCGAAAACCTGCCGCCGCCACCCCTCAATTGAGCTATAACGTTAAACAATTGCAGCGTTTTTGCATGGGGGAGTGATGGTATGACGCTACTGTATTTCCTTACCCTGTTTCCGCTGGTACCGGCGCTGGGCATGCTGCTCGCGCGCGGTGACCGCGCCCGCGATGCGGTGGGGCTCATAGGTTCCGGCATGATTATGGCGGTGACAGTTGTAGTCGCCGTCATGTTTTTTGGCACGGGCCCACAGAGCTTTGAGGTTGCCCCCGGCACCTCGCATGTGCTCTCGATCATCAGCTCCGTCATCGATGTCATCCTGTGCGCCGTCATCCTGTACAACGCGTACAAATATAGGAACGTGCTTACCACAGTGCTCGGCATAGTCCAGCTGGTGGGGTCGCTCGCCTTTGCGACCATGACGCTGCCCGCGGCCGAAGCCGTCACGGCGACGCCGCTCTACCTAGACTACATGAGCGTAATCATGGTGCTCGCCGTCGGCATTGTCGGCAGCCTTATCTGCGTGTATGCCCTGGGCTACATGAAGGACTTCCAGGCCCATGACGAGCACGAGGCCGCACTGCACGGGCAGACCGCGCCCGACCGTCGCCCGCAGTTCCTGGCGCTTATGTTCCTGTTCCTTTCGGCCATGTTCGTCATCGTGACGAGCGACAACCTCGAGTGGCTGTTCTGCGGCTGGGAAATCACCACCGTGTGCTCGTTTCTTATGATTGGCTACACGCGCACGCCCGAGGCCATCAAAAACGCTTTTATCCAGATCATCCTCAACATGCTGGGCGGCATCGCGTTTTTGGCCGGACTCATGTACCTGCACGTCAACGGCATGCCGCTGACCATCTCGGGCATGATTGAGCTTTCCGGCGCCGGAACCGCGCAATCCGCGCTGCTGGTGATGCCGGTCATCCTGTTGTCGCTCGCCGCCCTTACCAAGGCCGCGCAGATGCCGTTCCACACCTGGCTGCTCGGCGCCATGGTTGCCCCCACGCCCACGAGCGCCCTGCTGCATTCGTCCACCATGGTCAAAGCCGGCGTGTTCCTAATGGTCAAGCTGAGCCCGCTCTATGCAATCTATCCCGTGACCGGCTTTATGGTCACGAGTGTGGGTGCCATCACGTTTTTGCTCGCTGCCCTCATGGCCATCTCGCAGAGCAACGCCAAGCGCGTGCTCGCGTACTCCACCATTTCCAACTTGGGCCTCATCAGTGCCTGCTTGGGTGTCGGCGCGCCCGAGGCCGTATGGGCGGCCATCTTCCTGATTCTGTTTCACACGGTGGCAAAGTCGCTGCTGTTCCTGTGCGTGGGCACGGCCGAGCATCATATCGGCAGCCGCAATATCGAGGACATGGACGGCATGTTCAGCCGCATGCCGCACCTGACGCGCCTGATGATGCTGGGCATCATGGGCATGTTTGTGGCGCCGTTTGGCATGCTCGTGTCCAAGTGGGGCGCCCTGGTGGCGTTTGCGCAGACCGGCAACGTGCTCATGATCATGGTGCTTGCCTTTGGCTCGGCCGCGACGTTTTACTTCTGGGGCAAGTGGCTTGCCAAGCTTTCGGGCGTCGATCCCACGGCTCAAAACGTTGAGGTCAATGTCCATAAGACCGAATGGATGGCGCTCAACACCATCGCCGCGCTACTGATTCTGTGCTGCGTGGCGTTCCCGGTTATCTCGAGCGGCCTGGTGTCGCCTTACTTGGCCATGGTGTTTGGCCGCGTGCCGTACGTTATCGGCAAGGACGCCATGTATCTGATGGTGGTTATCGTGGCTTTTATCGCCGTGGTGCTGCTGACTTCATTCCGCGTGAGCAACAGGCCGCACGTAAACGTATATCTTTCGGGTGTGGGAACCGACAATTACCGCCATTTCCGCGGCTCGATGGGACACGAGGTGAAGGCCGAAAAGCGCAATTGGTACTCGGAGGACGCCCTTGGCGAGAAGCGTATTGGCCCCGCGGGTAGCGTCGCGTGCTGCAGCATTATCTTGTTTGCGCTGCTGTGTTGCGCGTGGATTGGGCCCGAGCGGCTTGCCATGAGCGCGCCCTCGGTGCTGCGCGGCAAGTATTTTGAAGGTTCGGGCGTCTTGGGCATTTTTATTGGTACCGTGGCGTTTGCCTTGCTGGCGCCGCTTGTGGGCGGTTTGATTGACGGTCTTGACCGCAAGCTGTCCGCTCGCATGCAGGGTCGCGTGGGGCCGCGTCTGCTGCAGCCCTTCTACGACGTTGCCAAGCTGCTGCGCAAAGCCCCTGCCAGCGTAAACACCATGGACGATACCTACATGGCGTGCGCGCTCATCTTTACCGTCGTGGGCGGCGGCATCTTTGTGTCGGGCTCCAACACGCTGCTGTGCGCCTTTATGGTGACGCTCGCCGCGATCTTTGTGGTGCTGGCGTCCGCCTCGACGCAAAGCCCGTTTGCCCAGGTCGGCGCCGATCGTGAGTTGCTGCAGGTTATGAGTTACGAGCCCGCCGTTCTGCTGATGAGCGTGGGCTTGTACCTTGCCACCGATAGCTTCGATTCCATTGCCGTGACGGGGCAGTCGGCCCCCATCATCGTGTACAGCGCGCCCATTTTCCTCGCGCTGCTCGCGGTGCTCACCATCAAGCTGCGCAAGTCGCCGTTTGACCTTTCGTACTCACATCACGCGCATCAGGAGATCGTCCAGGGCGTCGCCACCGAGATGAGCGGCGGCACGCTGGCCAAGATGACCCTTATGCACTGGTGCGAGACCGTGCTGTTTTTGATGTGGGTGGGCATGTTCTTTGTCTGGGACAACCCGGTGAGCTGGGTCGTAGCCCTGGTCGTGATGGCCGCGACGTACTTTGTCGAGGTGCTGATCGACAACACCTTCGCACGCAGCACCTGGCGCAGCTGCTTTAGGCTCGGATGGGGCGTGGCGCTGGTGTTTGGCCTGCTCAACCTTATGCCCATCCTCGTCGACGTGTTTATTTAGGAGGCGGCATCCATGGATCATAAAATGTCGCGCTCGCCGTGGGTTATTCATTACGACGGCTCGAGCTGCAACGGATGCGATATCGAGGTGCTGGCCTCGCTCACGCCGCTGTTCGATGCGGAGCGCTTTGGCGTGGTCAACACCGGCAACCCCAAGCATGCGGATATCTTTTTGGTGACGGGGTCGGTCAATGCCCAGAACCTGCCCGTCGTGCGCCAGATCTACAACCAGATGCTCGAGCCCAAGTGCGTGGTGGCCTGCGGTATCTGCGCGTGTTCGGGCGGCGTGTTCCGCGATGCCTATAACGTGATTGGCGGCGTGGACCGCGCGATTCCCGTGGACGTGTACGCGCCCGGGTGCGCCATTCGCCCCGAGACCGTGATCGACGCCATCGTGGAGGCGTGCGGCATCCTGGACCAGAAGGAGGCCGTGATGCGTGCTGGCGGCGATCCGCTCACCGTGGGCGGCGCCGCTACCTGGGATGGTGGCGTTGAGCTGGGCGAGGACGGGTTTGTGGCTGCGGCTGGGGCCGGGGCTGATGGTGTCGGTGGCGCGCCTGCCGGGAAGCCCGCCGCGCCCGTCGCTGGCGACGCACCTGCTGGGACGCCCGTCGCTGCAAAGGAGGCCGAGTAATGCAAAAGGCAATCTATACCACCGTCGGGATCGACGAGCTCCTGCCGCATGTCCAGGCGCTCAAGGGCGTCGGCGCGCGCTTTGTGCAAATGCACGCCGAGCGCAACGTCGACGACGGCTCGTATCGCTTGGTCTATACGTTTATCAACGTTCGGGCTGCTCAGGAGCAGATCGCGCAGGACGGCAGCTATGCGATCGAGAACCTGGTGGTTGAGGGAATTGATCAGTACCAGGAGATTCCGTCCATCAGCTCGTACTATCCGGCAGTATTTCCGTTTGAGAACGAAGCGCACGACCTGTTTGGTCTTGCCATTACCGATATGCAGGTCGACTTTAAGGGCTTTTTCTACCAGGTCTCAACGGCCGAGCCCATGAGCGTTATCACGCCCGAGGTGAAGGCTGCGCGCGAGAAGGCCATGAAGGTCCGCGCGGTTGCAGAGGCCAAGGCGCGCAAGGCTGCGGCCGAAAAGGCTGCCGCTGCCACGGCCACTGCGGGGGAGGGCACTGCGGGCGCCGACGATGCTGCGGGCGCTGCCGTCGCCCAGCCCGCTGCGGCTGCCGGCTCCGATACTCAGCACGATGAGGCTGCTGCCAAGGCGGCGCTCAAGGCTGCCGAGATGGAGGCAAAGCTCGCCGCCATGGATCCCGAGAAAGCGGCCAAGGTCCGTGCGGCGCTTGCCGCAAAGGCCGCCCGCGACAAGCATAAAAAGGAGGCGTAAGGTCCATGGCACATCGCTCCGTTATTCCGTTTGGCCCGCAGCACCCGGTGTTGCCCGAGCCGCTTCATCTGGACCTGGTGATCGAGGACGACCGCGTTCTCGAGGCAATTCCGCAGATCGGCTTTGTGCACCGCGGACTCGAGAAGCTCACCGAAAAGCGTGACATGCACCAGTTTGGCTACATCGCCGAGCGCATCTGCGGCATCTGCGCCGTGGGCCACAGCTGCGGCTATGCCAGCGCCTGCGAGCGCATGCTCGACATCGAGGTGCCCGGCCGCGTGCAGTATATCCGCACCATTTTGCACGAGCTTTCGCGCATTCACTCGCATCTGCTGTGGCTGGGCCTGCTCGCCGATGCCTTTGGCTTCGAGGCGCTGTTCTATCGGTCGTGGACCCTGCGCGAGCAGATTCTCAAGATCTTCGAGAGCACCTGCGGCGGCCGCGTGATCCTTTCGATTAACGAGATCGGCGGCCTTAAGCATGACATCGAGGACTCCGAGCTGGCGGGTATTGTCCAGACGCTTGATGCCATGCGCCCCGACTACGAGGCCCTGGTGCATACGTTTTTGGACGACAATAGCTGCGGCGAGCGCCTGCATGGCGTGGGCATGATCAGCAAGAAGGACGCGCTGGAGCTTTCGATGGTCGGCCCGTTTGGTCGCGCCTCGGGCGTGGATTATGACGTGCGCATGTTTGGCGACGGTGCCTATGCGGACTTGGCTGCGTTTGAGCCCATCGTTGCTAGCGATGGCGACTGCTATGCCCGCTGTCAGGTGCGTTGTGCCGAGGTCACGCAGGCTATGGACATCATCAAGGAGCTTGTGGGCAAGATCCCGCACGACGGAATCGGCGGGCGCACCAAGCTCACGCCGGCCGACGGCGCGCGTGGCGAGGTTGTGATTGAGCAGCCGCGCGGCGAGGCGTATTACTATGTGCGCGGCAACGGCACTAAGAACCTGGACCGTTTCCGCGTACGCACGCCGACGTCGCAGAACCTGGCAGGTCTGACGCATGCGCTGCAGGGCGTGCTCCTTGCCAACGTGCCCATGATCATCCTGACCATCGACCCCTGCATTAGCTGCACGGAAAGGTAGGCGCGGCATGAGTTTGCTGACATTTGCCAAGACGGCCTTGGGCTCTATGGTCAAGCAGCCGGTCACGGTGTGCTATCCGCAGGAAAAGCTCGCGGCACCCGAGCGCCTGCGCGGGCATATCGTCAACGACATGGATGTGTGCATTTGCTGCGGTATGTGCGCACGTCGCTGCCCGGCGGGCGCGCTCGCGGTCGATCGCAAGGGTGGTACCTGGTCGATTGACCCGTATGCCTGCGTGGTGTGCGGTGAGTGCATCGAAAGCTGTCCCAAACACTGCCTGACTATGGACACCGCCCGCACTCCAGTTGCGGCGGACAAGACTTCCACGGTAGAAACCAAGCCGGAGTAGCGTTGGAATAGAGTTGGAATAGGGGCCGGTGGGGCAAAATTGCCCCACCGGCCCCGCGCGTGAGCGCGCGGTTGGGCCGCCGCGAACAAAACTATGCCGGATTACGGGGCTGGATAGCGAACCCCCGACCATACCGAAAACCACGAAAATAAAACCGCAGGTAGATAGCTTGCTGTTTTTCAAAAAATGAAGGTATGGATGAGGGCTCCGGCTTTAGCCCCGTAATCCGGCATAGCTATGAAATGCCACCATATCAGTACCAGCCCTGATCCCTCGGGGACGGAGGAAAACGGATCATTTTGGCCTTGCGAGGGCTGCCACGTGACCCGTCTGCCACGAAATGGGCCCATCTACTACGTTTAGGCGGCAGCCCTCAACCATGGCAAGTAATGCGAAATAAAAACCGCAGGTAGAGCACCTGCGGTTTTTCATGAAACGCGGTTATGGTCGGGGGCATTGGGTTAAACATAGTAGATGGGCCAGTTTCGTGGCGACTGCCATCGACTGCTCCCTTGGGGATGGGGGAAACGGGCCCTTTTATCCCGTCAATCTTGGGCCGCACCCGTTTTCCTGCGAAAACCCTCGTGTCTCAACTTTGGTGAGACATTTGTCTCACGCTTAAAACCTAATCTGGAACATGTGTCACCTGTCCTAATTGTGTCTCATTCCGTAACTTTAGGCTGATGCAAGGTCTGAGACCGCGAGAAGGGAGACGCGATGAGTAGGTACACGAGGGGTCTCTTGGCGGTGATACTGGCCGTAGTGCTGGTGTTGCCGGCTGCAGCATTTGCCATGCTGCCCGAGGCCAACGCCAGGTCCAGCACCGGAATGGACGGACCGACGGTGAGCGGAAAGATAGTCGACCCTGACACCACCGGCCGCTGGCAATACTGGGCGTCGGGCGCCGAGCAGGAGCACCAGACGACACGTTACGTAGGCCGAATCTGGACGGACAAGACGGTCGAGCCCGCGCAGGATGAAAAGTCTGACTTTGTGACGACGCTTTCCGCGATGTCTTCTACTTCTGACACAACGTCGCTGGTCACTAAACCGCTCGATATCGTGATGGTGCTTGATGCCTCCGGGTCGATGGACGATTCCATGGGTGGCGAGGGTTCGCCCAAACGTATCGAGGCACTCAAGGCAGCTGCCAGTTCCTTTATCGACACCATCGCCGAGCAAAACAAGAGCATTAAAGATCCGAGTAAGCAGCATCAGGTTGCCATCGTTAAGTTCTCGGGTGCAAAGAAAGACGAGCCCGGCAACGATACGTATCGCGATCGTCACGGATACACGCACAACTATTCGCAGGTTATGAAGAGCCTGAAGCCGTGTGTCGATAGCGCTGCGACGGAACTTAAGGATACGGTCGGCCGCATCAAGCCCGCCGGCGCCACGCGGGCTGATTACGGCCTTGAGCTTGCTCGCGACATGTCGGGCCGCGAGGATGCCCAGAAGGTAGTTGTGTTCTTTACGGATGGCACGCCCACAGACTTCAGTGAATTCAACTCTACGGTTGCCAACAATGCCATAGCCGCCGCCAAGAAAATGAAGGAGAAAGGCGCTACGGTCTACACCATAGGCATCTTTGATGGCGTGAATCCCGCTGCCGATCCTACGAACTACTGGACGAGCAACGAAAACAAGTTCATGCACGCCGTGTCGAGCAACTATCCAAACGCCACGTCCTACACAACCAATAGTCTTGGTAAGCGCACCGAGAATTCCGACTTCTACAAGGCTGCGTCGAATGCCGATGAGCTCAAGAAGGTGTTTGATGATATCTCTGCCTCTATCACCTCGGGCAAGGGCTCTCCCACTCAGATCGAGGATGGTTACGACGAGAGCAAGTCCGGCTACATCACCTTCAGTGATGAACTGGGCGACTTTATGCAGGTCGATGCGTTTGTCAGCGCTCAGATTAATGGCGTCACCTTTGATGGGGCGACCAAGACCCCTAAGGGCAATACGGACACGTACGAGTTTTCGGGCTTGGCCAAGGACCTGGTTATCACCGTTGAGCGCTCTGCCAACGCGCAGCAGGGCGATATCGTGACGGTTAAGATTCCCGCATCGCTGATTCCGCTGATCCGCTATCACGTGGACATGAAAAATGGGATCTTTGAGCGCACATCGCTCGGCGACATCAAGCCTATTCAGATTAAATACACTTCGAGCGTCAAGGACGAAGCACGCAACAACCTGTTTACGCCCGATAAGGTGCTCAAGAAGTATATCGATGACCACAAGGACGCCGACAACCAGACGGTCTCCTTCCTGGCCAACAAGTGGTCGGGCGGCGAGCTGGGCGATGTTGTCGCCGAGTTTGAGCCCGCCGATACCAACAGCTACTATTACTTCCAAAAAATCACGCCTATCTACACGGACAAGGAATGCACCCAGCGCGCGACGGTAAAGCCGCAGGGCAACGACGTCTATTACTACAAGGACGAGTTTGTGGCGATGGGCGCAAACGGCAAGCCGAAGGACGACTATGCCGTTGTGGAGTTTGAGGGGCGCGAGATCGCCAGCTACGACGGCGCTCTGGTCAAAGATGACGGCTATTGGTCCTTTAATACGGGAACCGCGCGCTTGGCCTATATCGACCAGCTGCATACCACCAAGGACGATGTGGAGGCGAACGGCAACAAGACCGAGACCGCGCGCGACGTGCTTAACCCCAGGTGGAATGACCTTTCCTCCGTTGCGACTTCCACGCACGTGCATTCGCACCTGGGCAACAACGGCAAGATTATCTTTAGCCTTGCAACCAAGCCGATAACGGTGGATACCAAGACTGACTTTGGTCTGACCAAGGTGCTCGAGGGCCGCAAGTGGGCGGATACGGATGCGTTTGAGTTTGAGCTGACGTCCGAGAATAATGCCCCGATGCCTAAGTCCGCGACCGCGAAGGTGACCCAGCCCGATCCGGGTGATAAGGGCAAGGCCGCCGTCAACTTTGGAAAGATTACCTACGAAGAGCCGGGTGAGTATACCTATGAGGTCCGCGAGGTTAGTGGCAAGCTGGGCGGCATCACCTACAGCGATAACGTTGCCACGTTCAGGGTGACTGTGACGGTTAACGCCAAGGGCGAGCTTAAGGCCGACGTTGAAAAGACCTCGGGTGAGACTAAGTTCACGAACACCTATAGCGCCAAGACGGAAACCCCGCTGACTCTTGAGGCTACCAAGACGCTCACGGGGCGCCCGATGGCCGACGGCGAATTCAAGTTTACGTTGGGCTACGCGGGGCACGACGAGGTCCTGCTGAACGCAACCAACAAGAGTGGCAAGGTTGAGTTCGGTCCGCTGACGTACACGACCAAGTCGCTTGCCAAGCTTGTCGAGGAAGACAAGGCGTCGTTTGACGCCCGCGCAGACAAGCCCACGTGGACCATTCATTACATTGCTGCCGAGCAGACTGGCGAGCTGCCTGCGGGCGTGAGCGCTACCACGGCGGCAATTGACGCATATGTGACCGTTGTCGACAACGGCGATGGTACCCTGACGGCGACGGCTGTCTACGGCGATGCCGGCAACGAGTTTGTGAACACCTACACTGCCGCGCCTGCCGAGGCATCGCTTGTGGGCAAGAAGAATCTGCAGGTTCCTGATGGCCTGACCCCGGCTGACATTGCCGGCAAGTTTACCTTTACCGTGACCGGTGAAGAGGGCGCGCCCATGCCTACGAGCACGAGGGCGACCAATGATGACAAGGGCAAGGTCGACTTTGGCAAGATTACCTTTACGCTCGATGACCTTAACAAGGCCCTGGGCGAGAAGCCTGAGAAGCGCGAGCACACCTTTACCTACACCGTGACCGAGTCCGGCGAGGTCACTGGCGTGATCAACGACACCAAGCCTTCGCCTACGGTTTCCTTCACCGTGACCGATGACGGCAAGGGCAATCTGAGCGTATCCCGCAAGCCAGACGGCGATGTGGCATTTACGTTCACCAATGCCTATAACGTGAAGCCTGTCGAGGACCAGATCACCGCGACCAAGGTCCTGACCGGGCGCGACCTCAAGGACGGCGAGTTCTCCTTCGAGCTCGTCGAGGGCGATAAGGTTGTTGCTAGGGGCACCAATGCTGCCGATGGCACAATCGTCATGGACAAAATCACTTACGATAAGCCCGGCACTCACACCTACAAGCTGCGCGAGAAGCTCCCCAACGAAGCGGGGCTGAGCAACGGGATTACGTACGATAAGACGAACTACACCATCAATACGAGCGTCATCGACAACGGCGACGGCACGCTTAAGGTGACCCATACGCTCGAGGGCACCAAGCCGGCGCGCTTTGAGAACAAGTACAACACTGCCCCGAACGAGTCCAGCGTTACCGGCCAGATCACCGCGAAGAAGGTCCTGACCGGCCGCGACCTCAAGACCGGAGAGTTCTCCTTTGAGCTCGTCGAGGGTAACGATGTCGTCGCCAGGGGCACCAATGCGGCCGACGGCACAATCACGATGGGCGCCGTCAAGTACGACAAACCCGGCAGGCACACCTACACGCTGCGCGAGGTCAAGGTCGACGCCGACAACGGTATCACCTACAGCACCGCGGCCTACACCATCGTGACCGCCGTCACCGATGATGGCAATGGCAAGCTCACGGTTAAGCATGAGCTGCAGGACGTCGAGAAGGCTATCTTCGAGAATACCTACAGCGTTACTCCGAATAACTCCAGCGTCACCGACGAGATCACCGCGACCAAGGTCCTGACCGGGCGCGACCTCAAGGAAGGCGAGTTCTCCTTCGAGCTCGTCGAGGGCAGCGAGGTCGTCGCCACCGGCACCAACGCTGCCGATGGCAAGATTACGATGGGCAAGATCACCTACACCGCCGCCGGCAAGCACACCTATATCCTGCGCGAAGCCAAGGGCGCCGAAGGCAACGGTATCACCTACGACAGCACGACCTACACCATCGTGACTACCGTTACCGATGACGGCAATGGTAAGCTCACGGTCAAGCACGAGCTGCAGGGCGCCAACGAGGCGAAGTTCAACAACAGCTACAAGCCGAATCCTGACGAGTTCAGCGTCACCGACGAGATCAAGGCGAACAAGGTCCTGACCGGGCGCGGCCTCAAGGAAGGCGAGTTCTCCTTCGAGCTCGTCGAGGGCGGCGAGGTCGTCGCCACCGGCACCAACGCTGCCGACGGAACGATCACGATGGGCGCCGTCAAGTACGACAAACCCGGCAAGCACACCTACACGCTGCGCGAGGCCAACGGCGGAACCACCAGCAAGGGCGTCAAATACAGTGATGCCAAGTTCACCATCGTGACGACCATCACCGATAACGGCGACGGCACACTCAAGGCCGAGCATGTCCTGAAGGACGCCACGGCTGCGACCTTCAAGAACACCTATAGTGTGACCCCGATCGACGCAGAGCTCGACTTTGGCCTGAGCAAGGCTGTCGATGGTCGCGCTTGGACGGACTCCGACGAGTTCAGCTTTACCATTACCGCCGCCGAGGGCACCCCGCTGCCCGACCCCGCAACCGTGACCGTGAACAAGAAGGACGCGAAGGACGGCATCGCCGCCATCAACTTCGGCAAGATCCGCTACACGGCTGCCGGAACCTACAAATATGAGATTCGCGAGAACGCGGGCAACGCGGCGGGCATGACGTATGACGGACATGTCGCGACCGCCGAAGTGACCGTGACCGAGAACGGCGAGGGCGTCCTGACCGCCAACGTCACCAAGAAGGAAAGCGGACGTTTTACCAACACGTACCGCACTGAGCTCGATTACGCCGCGGCCGGCGGCCTTAAGCTCAGCAAGACCCTCTCCGGACGTCCCATGACCGAGGGTCAGTTCACCTTTACCGTGACGCCCGCCGACGAGGCCTCTGCCATCGCGCTCGGCCTGCACGAGGGCGCCAACGTGTACAAGTCCCCTGCAACGGCAGAGGCAACGGTTGGTCTGATCGACATCCTGGCTGGCCATGAGGTCAAGTTTACGCAGGCTGACGCGGGCAAGACCTTTACATACACCGTTGCCGAGAAGAACGACGGCCAGCCCGGTTACACCTATGACGACGCCGAGCGCACCGTGACGATCGCTATCGCCGACGATGGCGCCGGCACGCTCACTGCTACCACGACCGTTACTGGCAACCCCGACAAGGGAACGCCGGTAACCGAGTACAAGACTGGTGCCGCTGCGGTCGAGAGCGCTGTGGTCCCGTTCGTCAACAGCTATAGCGCCACGACCGATGCACCTGGTGGTGCCGTTGCTCAGGTCGTTGCCACCAAGACCCTGACCGGTCGTCCACTGGCCGACGGCGAGTTCTACTTTGGCATCGCCTACGCGGGCGAGACGGAAGCCATCAGCGGTACGCCGACGTTCAACTATAACGGCCAGGTGAGCTTTGGCGCTCTGCATTACACGACCGATATGCTTGCCGACCTGGTAAGCACCGGGCGCGCCATCCGCACCGACGCGGACGGCAAGCTTGCGTGGACTATCAACTACACAGCCTTTGAGTACACGAACTCGCTGGCCGGCATGGGCATTACCGCCGCTAAGTCGAGCTTTAGCTTTAAGGTCATCGTTATCGATAACGGCGACGGCACCCTGACGGCGACGACCGACTACGGTGATGCCAAGCCCGTGTTCGAGAACGTCTACGGCGCCGAGGCCGTCTATGCCACGCTCGCCGGCACCAAGAAGCTCCAGGCAGACAAGGGCCTGACCCCGGCCGACATCGCGGGCAAGTTCACCTTTACCGTGACTGCCGATGAGGCGGGCGCCCCGATGCCCGAGCATACGACTGCGACCAACGACACGGCCGGCAACGTGGACTTTGGCAAGATTCGCTTTACGCTCGAGGACCTCAACCGCGCCCTGGGCGTGACGACCGATGTGACCGATAAGGTCGAGGCAGACGAAGCTGACGAAGCCGAGGCCGACGCCGACGCTGATGCCAACGCCGACGAGTCCAGCGACGAGCCCGAGCCTGCAGCCCCCACCGCTCCGCGCTCACACACCTTTACCTACACGGTGGCCGAGTCCGGTAGCGCCCCTGGCGTGACCAACGACACCAACGCCACGCGCAAGGTTTCCTACACCGTGACTGACGACGGTGCCGGACATCTGAGTGTCGTGCGCAACGGCGACGACGGTGCGGCCTTCACGTTCACCAACACCTACAGCGTGACGCCCACCGATTCTGTCGTGACCGATCAGGTCAAGACGGTTAAGCGTCTGACCGGCCGCGACCTTGCAGCTGGCGAGTTCACGTTTGAGCTGCTCGAGGACGGCGTGACTGTCGCTAGTGGCACCAACGACGCCAACGGCAACGTTACGCTGAGCCCGATCCGCTACGAGGCACCAGGCACGCACACGTACACGCTGCGCGAGGCTTGCCCCAACGCGCTCGGCCTGTACAAGGGCGTCATCTATGACGGCATGACCTACACCGTCGTGACCACCGTCTCCGACAACGGCGATGGCACGCTGGCCGCGACGCACAAGCTCGAGGGAACCACCGAGTCGGCTGGCTTTACCAACAAGTATCACGCCATGCCCACGCAGGTTTCCATCGGCGCCATCAAGGTGCTCGAGGGACGCGAACTCAAGAAGGACGAGTTTAGCTTTAAGCTCGTTGGCGAGGACGCCGAGTCCACCGTCACCAACGATGCCGACGGCAAGATCAGCTTCGACAAGTTCGAGTACGACGAGCCTGGTACGTACGTCTACACCATCAGCGAGGTCAAGGGCGACGAGGCCGGTATGACCTACGACAAGTCCGTCTTTACCGCGACCGTCAACGTGGTCGACGACGGCGAGGGCAACCTCAAGGCGAGCGTTGCCTTTACCAAGGGCGACAAGAGTGTCGAGGGCATCGTGTTCAACAACACGTACAAGAAGTCCGAGACGCCCGTGCCGACGCCCGATCCCGGCACGCCCAAGACCGTGACGAACATCGTCAAGACGGTCAAGGGTTTCCTGCCCACCACGGGCGACCAGCAGGCTGCCGCACTGCTCATGGCATTTGTTATCGCCATGGCCGGCGTCGGAGCCCTAGTCTGGGGTATCCGTAAGCGCTAGGCGCGCTGACAGCGCCCGGGGCCAAAAGGCCCCGGGCCGCTGGCGAAAAGCCAAAAATGTAGCCCCCACCCCACCCCCAGCCGCCACGGAGGTATCTCCCTCCTCCGTGGCGGCGCTTTTGTGCGTAGGCGAGAAGGGCTTGCCATGGAACCGGCCCATCTACTACGTTTAGTCCCTTACCCCCAACCATGCCAAAAAACGCGAAAACAAAACCGCAGGTAGAACGCCTGCGGTTTTGTTCAAAACGGGGGTATGGTTGGGGATGTCGGGTCAAACGTAGTAGATGGGCCGATTCCGTGGCGGGCGCCGTCAGCCGACCTCCGCGGGCGGAAGAAAACGGATCATTTTGGTTCCGCGAGGCCTGGGAGGTATCCGTGCGGGACTATCCGAACAAAACTATGTCGGTTTACTACGATGAATTCGACATTCCCGACCATGATTGCATTTTTCTAAATATCGCAAGCGTTCTACCTGCGGTTTTGCAAGCGCGCAATTTACCGTGGTCGAAGGTGGGCGATTCATCGTAGTAAACCGGCATAGTTTTGAGTTGATCCGTTGGGGACGGAGGAAAACGGATCATTTTTGGCTCTGTACGGCTTGCGGGGCGTCGGTATGTGACCCCACTGTTCCAAAACTATGTCGGTTTACGGGGCCGAATCGCGAACCCCCAACCATGCCGATAGTTGCAAGAATAAAACCGCAGGTAGATGAGCCGTCAATTTTCGAAAAAAGCAAGTATGGACGGGGTTCCTGGGTTTAGCCCCGTAAACCGGCATAGTTTTGAAATGGCATTAAAGCGGTAGCAGACATTTTGCTATGCCGGGGTGGTCGGCCGTTGGGCAACTACCCTCGCAGGTAGGCGATGGCGATCTGCGTGCGGTTGCGCAGGTCCATCTTTGCCAGGATCGAGCTGATGTGGTTGCGCACGGTGCCTTCGCCCATGTAGGCGGTGGCGGCGATCTCCTTGTTGTCGAGGCCGCGGGCGATGAGCTCGGCGACTTCGAACTCGCGGTCGGTCAGGCTGGCGAAGGCTGCGGGCCGGCGGGGCGTGCCCGCTTTGACGCCCGTTCCGTCAAAGTCGATGTCCTCGATCGCCTTGCCCTCGAGTATGCGTTTACCGTCCATGACCTGCGCCAACGCCGGCGGAATGGCGGCGACATCGGTCTTGATCAGGTAGCCGCGGGCGCCGAGCTTGAGCGCCGACACAATGTACTCGTCATCCGAGAATGTCGTCAGAAACACCACGTGCGCCGAAGGGTCGCGCTCAAGGATCTCGCGTGCCGCCGAAAGTCCGTCACGCCCCGGCATCTGAATGTCGAGCAGTGTGATATCGGGCGCGTGTTCGACATAGAGCGAAACCGCATCGTTACCGTTGGCACCGGTGCCCACCACTTCGATCTGCGGCTGGGCGCCCAGGATAATCTTGAGCGAATCGACCACCAAGCGGTCGTCGTCGACAACGATGAGCCTCATCGGCCCTCATCTCCTTGCTGTTTGGGAACGGTGGCAAACACGCGCCAGCCGCCGGCGCTGGCACGCGAGCCGGCGGTGAAGGTGCCGCCAAGCGCCTCGATGCGCTCGCGCATGGAGGCGAGCCCCATGCCCTCCGCGGCACCGCGGCTGCTTGCTCGGACCCCGCCCGCGCCATCGTCGGTAACGATGAGCTGGTAAAACGACGGATGCTCCATGCATCGTACGGTGACGGTCTGGGCGCAAGCGTGGCGCATGGTGTTGGAGAGCGCCTCGCGCAGGACCGCCGCAAAGCAGTTGGCGACGTTTGCGGGTGCATGCTCGGTCATAACTTCAAGCTCAATCTGCGGACCGCCGTCCGAGCGCGCGCCTTCAACAATGCGTTCGAGCTGCACGGAAAGGTCGACAGCGTTGTCGTTGAGCGCGTGGACGCTGGTGCGCACAAGCTGGAGTGCCTCGTCAACCGTGCGTTTAACGTCGGCGAAATCGGCGGCGACGCCGGGCTCGTCGGCGTGGACCACGCGCAGCGCTTCGGCCTGCAGCGAGGCGCGCGTGAGCTGGTGGCCCACATTGTCGTGGATCTCGCGCGCGATGCGGGCGCGTTCGGCGAGCGTCGCGAGCTCGACTTCGTAGTCCTGGCGATCGGCAAGATCGCGGTTGCATGCCTCGAGCGCGAGGGCTCGTTCCTGCAGCTCGTCGCGGGTACGGCGCATGCGCTGCTGCTCGCGCTCTAGCTGGGCGGTACGTAGCGATAACAAGGTGGCGGCAACCGAAAGGATGGCGGTCAGCAGGAGCGTTCGGGCGGTGAGCGCGTCGGTGCGAAGGTCCGCGACGAGCGCAAAGACAAAGGCGATGCCAATGCTCAGCACGACCCAGGCGTGCTCGCGGCGCACCCGCCGCGCAATGTCATAGAGGGCGAGAGGCGCAAACGGCACAAACGGCGGCACGAAGACGGCCGCGATGATGTAAGCGTAGCTCGCGGCCTCGCTTGTGCGGCACGTGCGATCCTTCTGCGCGAGCTCGGCCAGCGAGGTGGTAATAACGCCAAGGCAAAACGCCGCGACCAGGCGAGCGTCCACAGCAAGGCCCGTGGCGGCTGCGATACAGCACGCCAGCACGATCGATTTGTCGAAAAGCCTGTTCATACGGGTATTGTACGCGAAGTCGCGTGTGGTGGAGGGGCCGCCCGCGTGACCGTGACATTCCTCCCGCACGGTAAATTGGGAGCGCCGGCGGGCCACGCGGCCAAGCCCCGCATTCGTGACAAAGCTCACTGGCGCGCGCCGGCGGCTCCTGCGATGATGCAATCGTACCGGGCCGCAATCAACGGAAGGGCCGACTCATGACAGACATCGTCCACGTCGAAAACCTCGTCAAGCGCTACGACGATCTTATCGCGCTCGACCACTTTAACCTGAGCATCGCCCCCGGCGAGATCTTTGGTCTGCTGGGCCCCAACGGCTCGGGCAAGACCACGTCCATCAACTGCATTCTGCAGCTGCTCGCCTACGACAAAGGCGCCATCGAGCTGTTCGGCGAGCCCATGACGCCCGCCCGCTACGACCTCAAGCGCCGCATCGGCGTGGTGCCGCAGCAGGTGGCGGTGTTTGACGAGCTTACGGTGCGCGAGAACATCGACTATTTCTGCAGCCTCTACGTCAACGA
This sequence comes from uncultured bacterium, assembly GCA_905215815.1. Taxonomy (GTDB): domain Bacteria; phylum Actinomycetota; class Coriobacteriia; order Coriobacteriales; family Coriobacteriaceae; genus Collinsella. The sequence goes on from CAJMRN010000002.1 coordinate 20,751, forward strand.
CCGCAAGCGCCGTCGCGCGCTGGTCGACGAGGCCATCGACTTTGTCGGGCTGGGCGACTTTACCAAGTTCCGCCCCGGCAAACTCTCGGGTGGCCTGGCGCGCCGCCTCAACATTGCCTGCGGCATCGCGCACAAGCCCGAGCTCATCTTTTTTGACGAGCCCACGGTGGCGGTCGACCCGCAGAGCCGTAACGCCATCCTGGAGGGCATCTGCCGCCTGCGCGACGAGGGCGCCACGGTGGTGTACACCAGCCATTACATGGAGGAAGTCGAGCAGATCTGCAGCCGCATCATGATCATGGACGGCGGGCGCGTGCTGGCGCAGGGCACCAACGACGAGCTCAAGCGCATGATTCAGATGGGCGAGCGCGTGACTGTCGAGGTCGGCGCCGTCGAGGCCGCCACAGTCGAGCGCCTGCGCGCCCTCGAGCATGTGCTCAGTGTCGGGCTGTCCGGCGGCGAGCTCGTCTGCACCTGCGAAGCGAGCCCGCACAATTTGGTCGACATCCTCGATACGCTGCGCGCCGCCGACGTGGCGCTCGGCCGAGTGTGGAGCGAGCCGCCGACTCTCAACGACGTGTTCCTCGAGATCACCGGCCGCGAGCTGCGCGACTAGGGGACAGCCATGTTCAACACCATTATCATTACGGTCAAGACGCTGCTGCGCCGGCCGAGCACGTGGGTTTGGGGCGCGATCTTTCCCGTCGCGCTTTCCACGATGTTCATGTTTATGTTTGCGAGCCTCAGCTCCGACGGCAAGATCGACCCGGTGCCGGTGGCCGTTGTCGCTGACGAAGCCTGGGACGCCTCGACCTTTAAGGATGTGGCGACGTCGCTTGCCAAGGAGGGCGACGACCAGCTGCTCGAGATCCACGAGTGCGACGATGCAGCCGACGCGAACCGTGCGCTTAAGGCCGGCGAGGTCGCGGGCATCTATACGGTCGACGACGCGGGCACGCCCAAGCTCACGCTGCTTTCGAGCTATGACAACTCGCGCGCCTCGTCGGTGCTCACCGACCGCAGCATTCTGGAGACGGTGGCAAGCTCGTATACGCAAAATGCCGAGCTCATGTCCCAGATTGCCCAGGACAACCCGGCGGCGCTCGCCGACCCGGAGGCGGTTGCGCGCGCCCTGTCGCTCGAGGGCGGCACCCGCCGCGTTAGCCTGACGCGCACCACGCCCGATGGCACGGTCATCTACTACTACGCGCTCTTTGGCCTGGTCGCGATGATGTCTGCCGAGTTTGCTGCCTTGAGCGTCGTCGATTTGCAGCCCAATCTGTCGGGCCTTGGCGCGCGCCGCTGCGTGGGCGGCCTTTCCAAGACGGCGTCGCTGGCCGGCATCTTTGTCGGCTCGTGGCTGGTCTCCTTTGCCTCGATGACGATCGCGATTGGCTATGTGCGCCTGGTCGTGGGCGTCGACTTTGGCGGGCGCGAGGGACTGTGTCTGGTGGGCGGCGCCGCTTCCGCGCTTGTCGCCACGGGCCTGGGGCTCTTTGTGGGCACGCTTCCCGTTAAGGGCGGCAAGGCGTCCAAGTCCGGCATCCTTACGGGCTTTGCTACCACGTGCGCCCTGTTCGCCGGCCTCTACGGCGAGCCGGCGATGGCGCTTGCCGACGACGTCGCCCGCGCCTGCCCTGCCGAGTGCTGGCTCAACCCCGCCAAGCTTATCTGCGACATGTTCAACCGCCTGTATTTCTTTGAGGACCTGGGCCCCTTTGCCGTTCGCGCCGGCGCACTGGTCCTTATGGCGCTGCTGTTCGTTGCCGCCGCCACGCTGATCTTTGGAAGGAGCCGCTATGAGCACCTTTAAGACCGCGCTTCGCATGGCGCTGGCGCACCCGTTCTACCTGCTCATCTATACGGTGTTCATCTCGCTCATGGGCGTATTCATCGCGGCATCGGTGAGCTGGAACTCGTCGCAGCTCACCGAGTACAAGCCCTACGATGCCAACGTGATTGTGGTCGACCGCGACGACAGCGACCTTTCGCGTGCGCTTACCAAGCATCTGGGTTCGCGCTTTGAGCTGGTCACGGGCGTCGGCGACGACACCTACGACCTTGCGGACGCGCTCTCCAAGAGCAACAGCGCCAAGGGCAGCGCCGACTGCGTGTTCTTTATCCCGGAGGGGTTTGAGGGCGACCTCGTTGCGGCCGCTCGCGCGGGGGAGTCCCTGCCCAAACTCGACGTGACGTACGGCTCCGGCACCATGGCGGCGGCGCTTTCGTCTGCCGAGGCCTCGCGCTGGATCTCGCTCGCGGGCGCTACGGCGGCACTTGAGCCCGCCGCCTCTAACGGCGACGTTGCCAAGGCCGCCGAGCATGCGGCCGCGAAGCGCGCGGAGGTCGAGATCGATCAGGTCAAGGTCGACTCGACGGCCGCCGCCACGCTCGAGTCGTATTTCAACTTTGGTGCGTACGCGATTATCTCGTCGGTCATCGTGTCGGTGGGTCTGGTGTTCTCGGGCATGAACGAGCCCGAGCGCGTGCGTCGTATGGATGCCGGTCCAATCTCCGAGCGCCGGCGCTCGCTTGCCGTGTTTGCGGCCGCCGCCGTGATCACCGTCTGCATCTGGTTTGTGTCGAGCATGATGGGCGTCGTGGGCTTTGCCGGTGCGGTCGCTGAGGTTGGCGTGGACCGTGTGTGCTTGGCGCTGGCAGCGACGTTTGCCCTGGCGTGCACGCCGCTGGCCGTTGGCTTTGCGCTGTCGAGCCTGGGTGCGCGCGAGGAGCTGCTCAACGGCGTGGGCAACTTACTCGGCATGCTCATGACGTTTTTGGGCGGCGCCTGGATGCCGCTGTCGCTCATGGGCTCGGCCGTGCAGACCGTGGCGCATTTTGTGCCGACATATTGGGTGAACGACGCGATCAGCAAGGCACTCGCCTCGGATTTAACGTCCACCGTGCTGGGCGACATCGCCTGCGACCTGGGCGTCACGGCACTCTTCGCCGTGGCCATCGCCGCCGCAGGCCTCGCCCTCGCACGCACCAAATCCCACGCCTAGCCACCTAGTCATTTAAGAACGTCCCCAATGACTGGTCTGAAATAAATTTCAGGCCTCGCCCCAAAATAGTTCGCTAAGATTTACTATTACGCTCATAAAGTAGTACGAGGCTAACAATGGGGGATACCATGGCAACGCAGAAAGCCTACGTTCAGGTTAAGGGTCTCAAAAAGCACTACGGCGACGGTGATGCACGCCTAACGGTGCTCGATGGCATCGACACGTCCATCAACCGCGGCGAGATCTGCGTCATGCTGGGGCCCTCGGGCTCGGGCAAGTCGACCTTTCTCAACCTGATCGGCGGCCTGGAGGATGCCGACGCCGGCTCCATCATGGTGGACGGCTGCGACCTCACGGTGCTCAAGCCTACCGACCTGGGCGAGTATCGCCGCCGTGAGCTGGGCTTTGTCTTCCAGTTCTACAACCTGGTGCCCGACCTCACCATCAAGGAAAACATCGAGGTCACGGCACACCTGTCCAAAAACCCGCTCAACATCGACGACCTGCTGCGTTCACTGGGCCTCTACGAGCACCGCAACAAGTTCCCGCGCCAGGTCTCGGGCGGCCAACAGCAGCGTTGCGCCATCGGCCGTGCACTCGTCAAAAACCCGGGCCTGCTGCTGTGCGACGAGCCCACGGGCGCGCTTGACTACAAGACGTCCAAGGAGATCTTGCAGCTCATGGAGGATGTCAATCACGAGTACGGCTGCACCATCATCATCGTTACCCACAATGCCGCCATTGCGCGCATGGCCAATCGCGTGCTGCGCCTGCGCGACGGGCGCATCGTCGAGGATGAGCTCAACGAGTCGCCCGTCGCGGCCGCCGAGCTCGATTGGTAGGCGGCGCCATGACACCTCTCGCAAAACGTCTCCCGCGCGAGCTGCGCCGCAATATTGGCAAGTACCTGGGCATCTTTTTGCTTATGTGCGGAAGCATCGCTCTCACCTCGGGCTTTTTGCTCGCGGCGCATTCCATCGGTTGTCTTATCGACGACATGCGCGATGCGTACACGATCGAGGATGGCCGCGTGACCACCTCCTTCGAGGCCACCAAAGACCAGCTCAAGGCCGCCGAGGATGCTGCCGGCGACGTCGGCGGCGTCACGCTCTACAAGAATTTCTCTATCGATGCCATCATCAAAAAGGCGTCCGGCGACGACGGCACCAAGCGCACGCTGCGCACCTATGCGCACCGCGCTAAGGTGGACATTGCGTCCTACTGTGAGGGCAAGCAGCCCAAAGCGGATGACGAGGTGGCCATCGACCGTGTCTTTGCCACCAATAACAACCTGTCCGTGGGCGATAAAGTCGAGCTCGAGGGCCGAACCTACACCATTTGCGGCATCATGACCCAGCCCGATAGCCAGGCGCTGTTCCTCAACAATTCGGACTTTACGGTGAACACCATCACCTATGGTGTTGCCGAGGTCACCGACGCCGGCTTTGCCGCGCTCGAGGATGCCGGCGGCGCGCCTGCCTACACCTACTCCTTCACCTTTGCCGATCGCGACCTCTCCACTGCAGACCGTACCGATGCCGAACAGGATATGGTCGAGGCGCTGACCGACACCGACGCGCGCGTGGATGACCTCATCGACGCCGATTCCAACCAGGGCATTGGCTACGCGCGCGACGACGTAGACGGCGACTCCATGATGTGGATGACGCTGCTCGACATCATCATCGTAATCATGGCGTTTGTCTTTGTGGTCCTTACCGATGCCACCATCGAGGAGGAGAGCGCCATCATCGGCACGCTGCTCGCCAGCGGCTATCGTCGACGCGAGATCGTGCTGCACTACCTTGCGCTTCCCGCCATCGTGGGCGTGGTCGCGGCGCTTTTGGGCACTGCGCTCGGCATAGCGTTCTTTACCGAGCCCATGCGCGGCCTCTATTACGGTTCGTACAGCCTGCCGCCCTTCCAGGTGTACTGGAGCTGGGAGATCTTTGTGAAGTGCACCGTGGTCCCCGCCGCTGCGCTCATCCTCATCACGCTGGTGGGCCTGCTTCGCAAGATGGGCAAGACGCCGCTGCAGTTTCTTCGTCACGAAGCGAGCGGCAAGTCGGGTACCAAGCGTGGTATGCAACTGCCGGAGCGCATGGGCTTTGTTTCCCGCTTCCGCCTGCGTATCTTCCTGCGCAACCTGGGCAACTTTGCCACACTGTTCGTGGGCATTGCGTTTGCCTCGCTGCTGCTGCTCTTTGGCCTGGCGATTCTGCCCACGATGACGCACTACGCGGACAACCTCGAGACGAGCCTGGTCGCCGAGCACCAGTACACGCTCAAGGCTCCGCTGGAGCTCGAGGGCACTGCTGAGGAGCGTGGGCAGTGGTCAGCACTCGAGCGCTTGCAGTCGGTTGACGGCGCGCTGCTTTCTGCCGCTCAGGATGCCGATGACGAGCTTGACGACGCGGCCGATACAGCGCAGGCGGCAGCCGATGCTGCGACCGCATCTCCGTCTGCCGAGAGCCTGGCCGCAGCGCAGGATGCGCTTGCCAAGGTCCAGGACAAGAAGGATGCGCTCTACGCGCGCCTTGACGATCTTGCCGATGCCCTCGGCTGCAACCGCGATGAAGCTATCGACCTGATCGACAAAGCCTCCAAGATTGACACTGACAACGACGATATTCACCCGGTCAATACGACCGACAACGGCGCGGGCGCAATCGCGCAGGCCGAGAAATACGCCGTTTACCAGCTGCAATACGACCGCGGCGATGGTAATGGTCAGGAGACGATTTCCGTCTACGGCATCTCGCCCGATTCGCGCTATTGGAAAGACCTCAACGTCGGCGATGGGCGCGTCGTCTTTGGCGGCGGTCTGCTCGACAAGTTTGGCTGGAGCGAGGGTCAGAAGGTCACGCTCGGCGACAAGTACGAGGGTGAGCATTATTCCCTTGAGTACGCGGGCAAGGATTGTGCCTGGGGCTCCAAGTCGGACATGAATATCTATATGAGTATCGAAGACTTTAACGAGCTGTTCGACAACGACGCCGCCTACTTTAACGGCTATGTGAGCGACGAGAAACTCGACCTCGATGCTCGTTACTTTGCCGGCGACACCACGCCCGACGACATGCGCGCCGTGGGCGATCAGTTCATCGGCATGATGAGCAAAATGATCGGCATGATGGTCGGGCTTGCGGTGTTTATCTTCCTGCTGTTTATGTACCTGCTGACCAAGGCTGTGATCGACCATAGCGCCCGTTCGATCAGCTACATGAAAGTCTTTGGCTGTCGCGATAGCGAGATCTCGCATCTGTACATCCGCTCGATCACACTGTGCGTGGTGGTGTCACTCGTGCTAAGCCTGCCGGTCATTATTGGCTCGCTCACGGCCATCTTCCGCTCGATGCTCCTCGCCTACAACGGCAATATCGAGATCTACGTGCCCGCTTGGTCCATGGCGGCGTGCGTGGGCATTGGCTTTGCGACCTACCTGGTCGTGGCGCTGCTACACACGCGTTCTATCAAACGTGTGGGCCTGGCCGAAGCCCTCAAAGTCCAAGAGTAGTCATCGGGGACGTTCCTAAAAGACTAGTCGCTGGGGACATTCTTTCGCCGCCCGGCAGGAAAGGGACGTCCCCAACGACTAGGTTTCGCGCTTGACTTTGACCCTACTTCAACGGGTACCATCCTCTTATGTCTGTAACGCCATATAGACCGAGGGGATAGATCTATGACCGCAACTGCACCCGCAGCACCCGCTAAGGTGTACTTCACCAACTTGCGCACGCATGCTCGCGAGAGCCAGCTCGACAAGCTCAAGCGCCTCATCCGCCACGCCGGAATTGAGCAGATCGACTTTGAGAACAAGTTCGTCGCCATCAAGATTCACTTTGGCGAGCTGGGCAACCTGAGCTTTTTGCGCCCCAACTACGCCCGCGCCGTCGCGGATGTCGTGAAGGAGCTGGGCGGCAAGCCCTTCCTTACCGACTGCAACACGCTCTATGTCGGTAGCCGCAAAAACGCGCTCGAGCACATCGACACCGCCTACCAGAACGGCTTTACCCCGTATGCCACGGGTTGCCAGATCATCATCGCCGACGGCCTCAAGGGTACCGACGAGGCGCTCGTCCCGGTCGAGGGCGGCGAGTACGTGCACGAGGCCAAGATCGGTCAGGCACTCATGGATGCCGATATCGTGATTAGCCTCACCCACTTTAAGGGCCATGAGCAGGCCGGCTTTGGCGGCGCCATGAAGAATCTGGGCATGGGTGGCGGCAGCCGTGCCGGCAAGATGGAGCAGCATGCCGCCGGCAAGCCGAACGTCGCGACCGAGCACTGCGTTGGCTGCCATGCCTGCGAAAAGATCTGCGCGCACAACGCTGTCTCGTTCGACGACACCCGCGAGCGCGAGCTTGCCAGCGGCGCTACTCGCACGGTGCACGTGGCCACCATCGACCACGATCGCTGCGTGGGCTGCGGACGCTGCATTGCGGCATGCAACCAGGACTGCATCAAGCCCGGCTATGACGCCGCGGCCGACGTGCTCAACTGCAAGATCGCCGAGTACACTAAGGCCGTTGTCCAGGATCGCCCCAGCTTCCATATTTCGCTGGCTATGGATATCAGCCCCAACTGCGACTGCCACCCCGAAAACGACACACCCATCGTCAACGACATCGGCATGTTCGCGAGCTTCGACCCGGTCGCCATCGACCAGGCCTGTGCCGATGCCGTCATGGCATCCGAGCCGCTGCCCAACACCGAGCTCACCGACAGCGCCGCCAAGATGGAGCATAACCACGAGCATCTGGAGGGCGAGCAGGCCAAGGATCCCTTCTGCATCACGCATCCCGACACCGACTGGCGCGCGTGCATCGCGCATGCCGAGAAAATCGGCTTGGGCACGAGCGAGTACGAGCTCATCGAGATCAAGTAACGCCTAGCTATTGGACAAAACAAGCGCCTTTGTAGCGTTAGTTGAGCAAAAGCCGCCCGCGAGCACAACGCTCGCGGGCGGCTTTCCGGAAGTATGCGGCAAATTTCGAGACCGCCGAGCACACGACGTTTTTTGGCAACAAAACCCCTGATAAATTGTTGGTAAAACTGCGGTCTGGACGGGCTTCCCGAGATTTTCCCCGCACTTCCGAAAATAGGGGGTCAGATAGACCAGTAAACCGTACTATTTGCCTAAAAATACTCGTCGAGGAAGTTGTTGACTGTGTTCCAGTAGAGCTCGGGGTCAACTTGCGCACTCTTGGCGTGGGTGGCGCCATGGATGGTGAGCTTTTGCTTGACCTTGCTGGCGCACGCGTCGTAGTTTTGGTCGAGCATGCTGTACGGCACAAAGGTGTCCTGGTCGCCGTGGATAAACAGCATGGGAACCGTCGCGTGTTTGAGTTGCTCCACGCTGCTCGCCTTATGAAAGTCGTAGCCCGCGCGCACGTTGCACACCAAGTCTGCTACATCGAGCAAGGGAAAGCTGGGCAGGCCGAACACGTCCTTGAGCTGCAGAGAAAACTCGTCCCAAACACTCGTATAACCGCAGTCCTCGATAATGCATTTCACGTTTGCGGGCAGAGATTCCCCCGCGACGTTCATGGCGGTTGCCGCACCCATCGACTCGCCAAAGACCAGGATGCGCGCCTCGGGGTCAGCTGCGACGATCCGCCCAATCCATGCGACGATGTCGAGGCGCTCGGGCCAGCCCATGCCGATATAGTCGCCGCCGGAGCGCTCGTGGGCGCGGGCGGCGGGTGCGAGTACGTTCATGCCGCGGTCATGGAATCGTTTGGCGTATCGGGCCATGCCGATGGGCTCGTTGGTATATCCATGTAGGCAGATAGCGTAATCGTGCGTGCTCTCTGGGGCGGCAAAATACCAAGCGGCGAGCTCGGTTCCGTCATCTGCGGTAAGGCTGCTGCTCTTGCGGTTGTCCTTAAACCACGCCCGCGCCTCGGTGTCCTCGGCATCCATCTGTTCGCCCTTTTCGGCGTCCTTGCCATCCTGCATCATCTTCATGGTGTATGGCGCGCGGGGATTCAGCGCGAAGTCAAACAGAAAGTTGCCGGCAAATCCGAGCAGCGCAACGACAACCACCAGCGCAACGATGCCGGCTATCTTGAGCTTTCGATGGGAACGTGCGTTTTGAGCCATGCGGTATTCTCCTATAAGATGTTAATACATCAACATTTAATGCAAGCGCATTATGGACGTTCGCCGTTGATGCGTCAACAAGCAAAGAATGGGTAAACAAAGGGTCACGTATGGTGCATATTTCGCACGTACCTAGACGCTTTGATATAGTGTTGAGAACTCTTTACGTTGGAGGATGTAACCGGCATGTCCGATTCGAGCGACAGTTCTAAGCCGCGACCCAAGACCGCGGCCGTTCCACACTACACGGTGGGCGAGGAGATCATGAACTCCGTCACCCATGGTGTCGGCTGCCTGCTGGGTATCGCGGGCCTGGTGCTCCTGATCGTATTCGCCGCCCTGCGCGGCGGGGGCCCGGCCCACATGGCCGCGGCAATTGTCTATGGCGTCAGCATTATCCTCGAATACCTAGCCTCTACGCTCTACCATGCGATTCAGCCCGCGGGCGCTAAACGCGTGTTCCGCATTATCGACCACAGCTGCATCTACCTGCTCATAGCCGGCAGCTATACGCCGTTTTGCCTCATCACGCTCGCAAACGACGGCGGCGCTGTGCTGTTCTTTGCCGTGTGGGCCATCGCCATCATCGGCATCGCCCTCGAGTGTTTTATGCGTGAGCGTCAACCGCACTGGGTAAGCGGCCTGGTCTACCTGCTGATGGGCTGGCTCGTCGTTTTTAAGCTGCCCGAGCTCGTGGCGCTGCTCAACCCCGTGGCACTTGCCCTGCTCGCCGTCGGCGGCGTGTGCTACACCGCGGGCGTGCCGTTCTATATCGCCAAAAACGTGCGCTATCTGCACAGCGTGTTTCACCTGTGGGTGCTCGCCGGCAGCATCTTCCAGTTCATGGCGGTGATCCTCTTCGTAATCTAGCGACCATGCCTGCGCGCCCGCGTCCTCGTTTGGACGCCGGCGCAATTGCCGTATCCGCCACCAACGTTTTACCCTAACGTCCCGAATCTTGGAGGTTCGAGAAACTCCCGATGGACATAGCCATCTCCCTTATCACCACCCTCGTTTTGACCCTCATCAACGGCTACTTCTCTATGTCCGAGATGGCTCTCACCACGGCAAAGCGCGCTGTGCTGGAGCACGAGGCCGAGGAAGGCGACAAACGCGCCGAGCGCGCCATTAAGCTGGCCGCCGATTCCGACCAGCTGCTCGCTACCATCCAGGTCGCCATCACGCTCGTGGGCTTTGCCTCGTCCGCCGTCGCCTCGACGAGCCTGTCCGACCCGCTTGCCACGTGGCTCATGAGCTTTGGCATCGCGCCGCTTTCCGCCATCGCGCGCGGTCTGGCGCCGGTCATCATCACTGTCGCCGTCGCCTTTGTGTCCATCGTGATTGGCGAGCTCGTGCCCAAGCGCATCGGCCTCGCTAACGCCGAGGGCGTATCCAAGCAGGTCGTGGGACCGCTCTCCGTGTTCCAAAAGATCGCCCGTCCGCTCGTGTGGCTGACCGGTGCCTGCTCCGACGGCCTGGCCCGCATCCTGCGCATCAAGAGCGCCGATGACCGCCAGAGCGTCTCGGAGGAAGAGATCAAGTACATGGTCTCGGAGCAGGACGATCTGCTCGACGAGGAAAAGCGCATGATCCACGAGATCTTCGACCTGGGCGACACCGTTGCCCGCGAGGTCATGGTGCCGCGCGTGGACACCACCATGTGCGAGGACGATGAGACGGTCGCCGACGTGCTGTCCGCTATGCGCCAGACCGGCTTTAGCCGCATCCCCGTCTATCACGAGGATCCCGACAACGTCGCCGGCATCGCGCACATCAAGGATCTGATCCAGCCTTCGCTCGACGGCAAGGGTGACCAGCCCATCGCCGACTTTTTGCGCGACGCCACCTTTGTGCCCGACACCAAGGACATCCTGCCGTTGCTGTCCGAGATGCAGACCTCGCACGACCAGATCGTAGTGGTCGTGGACGAGTACGGCGGCACGGCCGGCATCATCACCATCGAGGACATCGTCGAGGAGATCGTGGGCGAGATCGAGGACGAGTTCGACCCCGACAACAAGTACCTCACGCGCCTTTCGCGCCGCGAGTGGCTCGTCGATGGGCGTTTTTCGTGCGATGACGCGATTGAGCTTGGTTGGCCGCTCGAGGAAAGCGATGATTATGAGACCATCGCCGGCTGGATTTTGGAGCTTTGCGACTCGGTGCCCGACATCGGAGAGGTGTTTGAGGTCGCGGGGTACAAGTTTAAGGTGCAGTCGATGCGTGGTCAGCGCATCTCGCTCATTCGCGTGATCGCTCCGGCCGAAACCGATAAGAAGGATTCCGAGCCCTCGGCAGATAAGCCGGCGGCGTCGGGCGCGGGTTCTGCGGACCCGCATGACGGCGACGAGTAGGGCAAGGAAGAGTAGAGGAGAGTTATGGCAGGCCTGTTCAACATCCTTAAGGTCACCGTCAGCGAGGACAAGATCTGCGCGCATGTGCTGGTGAACCCCGGCATGCCGCTCATGACCTCGGAGGACATCGAGGCCACGGCGCGCGTGTATTACCTGGTGCCCGCGATTGCCAAGCATCTGTGCCTGGGCGATTCCGGTCGCGAATTCCAGGACTGCATGGGCCAGACCGAGCTTTGCCATCTGCTGGAGCACGTGACAGTCGAGCTCATGAACGAGACCGGGCTTGCCGGCAGCATTTCGTGCGGCCGCACTCGCGTGAGCGAGCACGACGAGCGTGTCTTTGAGGTTGAGCTTTCGTGTCCCGACGACGCGCTGGCCATCGGCGCGCTGTCTTCGGCGACCTTTATGATGGATTGGGCCTATCTGCATGCCGACCAGCCCGCTCCCGATGTGGACGGTACGGTTGCGGGTTTGCGCAACCTGGTGCTGGGCATGCGCGCCGAGGCCGAGGGCAAGGACCCGCACGAGGCCGTCGCCGCCGCGAATGCCGAGGGCGAGGCCGGGGACGCGACCGAGGGCGAGGCTCCTGCCGAGGCTGCCGTCGATCCTGTCGACGAGGCTCCTGCCGAGGCGGCTTCCGAGCCCGAGCCCGAGCCCGCGGAGCCCCGGGGCGTCCCGAGCTTTGACGACGAGCCGCAGGAGGCAATCGACACCGAGGGCGCGACCGCCGAGAGCCACGAGGCCCCCACTGCCGTTTACGGTGGCGCCGCGACGGCTCCGGTTGCCCCCGCGTACGAGGGAACGCTGCCGCTCGTTGACGGCGCCGGCGAGGACCCGGCCGCCACGGTGGCCATGCCTGCCATGCCGCAGGAGTAGGCTCACCCGCTTATCACCATCATGTACCTGCGCCTTTACCGTACGCAGATGAGCAAGACGCCAAGCGCTGTGCTGCGGGTATAATGGACAGCATTCAAACGGTGGGCGCCGAGGTGCCCGCAGGAGAGGAATGAACATGGGTAAGACTTTCAACTTTATCTCGGGTGCGCTCTTCGGTGCTGCCGCCGGCGCCATCGTCGGCGTTGCTCTGGCTCCGCGCTCGGGTGCCGAGACCCGCGCCATGGCTGCCGATATCGCCAACGACGCCTGGGATAACATGCGCGACGCCTACGAGCACGGTGCCGAGGGGGCCCGCGCCGCGGTCAACGATTTTGGCCCGATGGTCGACGCCAAGACCGATGACCTGCGTGCCAAGGTCGACCTTGCCCGCGAGCGCATGGACCAGCTGCGTGAGCAGCTCAACGACGCCATCTCGGGCGGTAACGTGACGCCCGCCGCCGATGTCGTGGTCGAGAACGCCGTCGAGGCCGACGCCGAGGCCGCGGAGCCTTCGACCGAGGCATAATGCGCGCCGGGGATTTTGTCGGCGCCAAGATCTATCGCAAGCCTACCGAGGATAAGCGCACCAAAAAAGACGGCACGCCGCGCAGCCCTAAAAAGCTCGGCAAGATTCACTTTCCGGTCTTTACTCCGGGCGGCACGCGCGTGGTGGGCTTTATGGTTCGCCAGTCCGATATCGCGGGTATGATCGAGCGCCCCGACCGTTTTGTGGCGCTCGATGCCATTGGCGTCTACGAGGGCGCCATCGCAGTTGACGACGTCAAGGGCACCTACGATGCCGCTGCGGCCAAACGTCTCGACATCAACCTGGACGACTGCATTATCTGGGTTGGCATGGACGTGCGCACGGAGTCGGGCGATGTCGTGGGCTATTGCTCGGATGTAGAGTTCAAGCCGCGTTCGGGTGTCGTGCAGACGTTCTACGTGACCGCCGGCACTGCCTCGAGTGTGTTGGTGGGCGACACGCAGATGCCGCCGACGATGCTGCGCGGCTATGCGGACGGCGCGATGATCGTTTCGGACGAGGTCAAGTCGCTCGGGTATTCGGGCGGCGCCGCCGCAAAGGCTGCCGAGGCAAGCGTCGTGGTGGGCGATAAGGTCAAGAAGGGCGCCAAGGTGCTCGATGACAAGGGCTCGGTCGCCGTGGACAAGGGCAGTCGCGCGCTGGGCAAGCAGCTCGGCAAGACGCGCGGTATGTTCAAGGCCTTTAAGGACGAATACCAAAAGGCGAGCGGTGGCTCGTCAAAAGCTAGCAAATAGCGACGTACCAAATGATGGGAGGCGAGCCGGAGACATGTAACTCCGGCTCGCTGTGTTTATGGGGGAGGGCACATGCGCCAAAACGGATCATATTCACACGGACGCTCGGACGCGCGTCCGACGGCGCGCCGCGATCTGGGGCAGTTGCCCAGCGGTCAGCGCAAGCGTCACCGTAAGCCCGGCGCGATGTATCTCAACCATAGTCGCGGCTTTAGCGACCGTAGCGCTCGCATCGGCAACGGCCGCACACCCCGTCGTCCGTCTCGCCTGCCCTATGCGCTCATCGCCGTGGGTTGCGCGCTCGTGCTGTTTATCGCTGCCGTCGTGGGCTACGTCAACCGCAGCGTGGATGTCGTCCTCAATGGCCAGGAGACTGCGGTGCGCGTCGGCTCTACGCTGCAAAATCTCATCGACGACCAGGAGCTGACCGATGCCTACGACGCCGGGGATCTGCTGGCTGTTGACGACAGCGTGCTGACCCGCCATGGCGGCGAAAAGCTGTCGGTAAAGGTGGACGGCAAGCGCATAAAACAGGGCAAGTGGAAAAGCCGCGAGCTTACGGGCGGCGAGAAGGTGACGGTCAAAGATGGCCGCGACACGTACGAGAAGCACGAGGTCCAGGCGACGGTTATCGAGCCCAAGCTCAAGGTCGAGGGCACGGGTGCCATCGAGTACGTTAAGACGTGGGGTATCCAGGGTCGCTCTGAGGTGTGGGTCGGCGAGCAGTCGGGCAAGACACAGGACCGCGGCGAGGTCGTGCCCGCCACCGATTGCGTGGTCGAGTGCGCGAGCGTGGCGCCCAAGGGCAACGAAAAGTACGTGGCGCTGACGTTTGATGAGGGCCCGAGCGGAGCGACCAAGCAGATCTTGCAGGTGCTCAAGGAAAAGGGCGTCACCGCGACGTTCTTCCTGTCGGGTGATGCGGCCGAGGCCTCGCCTGCTACTGCCAAGGCGATTGTCGATGCCGGCTGCGAGGTCGGCTCCAACAGTTACAGCGACGAATCGCTCAAGGGCAAGGACCGCGATGCGGTGCGCGAGCAGGTTTCGAAGGGTACCGAGGCGATCAAGTCCGCGACCGGAACGTCGACGATGCTTTTGCGTGCTCCCTACGCAGCCTTTGACGAGCAAAACTGGATTGATGCGATGGACCTGGTGTCTGCCGTGGTCTCGTGGAATATCGATTCGGGCGACTGGCTGCTCAACGGTGCCGACGAGCAGGTCTCGACGGTGCTCGATTCGGTGACGCCGGGCAACATTGTGCTGCTGACCGACAACGATGAATGTGCCGAGCAGACGCTCGAGGCGCTGCCGCAGATTATCGACGGGCTTATTGCCGGCGGCTACAAAATCGTGACGTTGAGCGATCTGGTCAAGACGGATACATCGCTGAGCAAAAAGCTCACCTCGCTGACGAAGGTCACCATGCCCAAAAACGCCGTGTTCCCCCAACTCGCCGAGGATGATGACACCACAGACTAGTCATTTAAGAACGTCCCCAATGACTATGTCACGGATGCATCAGCGTTTGATATGCCTGCGATGTTTGGAGCATAAATTTGGCGCCACGGCGTGATGCTGATGCTATAGTTACTGCGGATAACAAGGGTCAAGAGAAAGGTTGCAGGTGAAATCCAAACCTCGACCATACAGTCGATGACCCCATGCGGGTGCTTCTTGCGCATGCACGGGGTGTGAGCGCCGAGCGGCGTGCCGCCCGCGCATGCGTATACATATCTAAAAGTCCACGGACGGCGTGCCGACATGGCCGCAGTCCGAAGGGATAATGATGGGGAGCACCAGTGAATTATCTGAGTGAGATGCTCAAACTGCCGGTCTTGGACGTCGATGGCGAAAAGCTCGGCGTTGTGAACGATTTTGGCATTGCTACCGGCGAAGTTTTTCCACACGTGACGTCGCTCGCGTTCCGCGGACCCGGCAAGACGCCGTTTATGATCAGCTGGCGCAAATGGGTCGACCGTATCGACGAGACGGGTGTACACCTTAAGTCGCCAGCCACCGAAATCCGTTTTTCGTACCTGCAGCCGACCGAACTCTTGCTCGCGCGCGACGTGCTCAACAAACAGATTGTCGACACGCAGGGCATGAAGGTCGTGCGTGTAAACGACATCAAGTTTTCCATGTCGGGCGAAAATCAGCTGCGTCTGCTGGGTGCCGAAGTTGGCGCCCGCGGTCTGCTGCGCGCGATCAGCCCCGCCCTCGAGCATGTCGTCGAAAGCTTTATGAAGCACCTGGGCAAACCGCTCGGCGAGGATATCATCGCCTGGTCCTACATGGACCTGCTCGACCGTTCGACTAAAAATATCCAGCTGTCGGTGTCGCATAAGACGCTTGGCGAACTGCACCCTGCTGACATTGCCGACATTATCGAGCAGCTCGACCCGCGCCTGCGTGCGCAGGTGTTCGCGCAGCTCGACACTGCCCAGGCCGCCGAGGCCATCTCGGAGTTCGATGATGACGAGCTTATGACCGAGATGCTCGAGGGTCTGTCCGACACGGACGCATCGTCGATGCTGGCCATGATGGACCCGGATGACGCCGCCGACCTGATCGACGAGCTCGATTACGAGAAGGCCGAGAAGCTTCTGCGCCTGATGGGCGTTCAGGAGGAGAAGGCGATTCGTAACCTGCTGGGCTATGAGGACAACACCGCCGGCCGTATCATGACCTCGGAGTTTGTCTCCCTGCCTGCCACGGCGACGGTCGCTGACGCCATCGAGGCGATCCGCAAGCTCGACGAGGACTTCGAGAGCGTCTACTACGTCTACACCGAGGATCCGAGTGGCATGCTCACCGGCGTCCTTTCGCTGCGCACGCTCATCGTGGCCGACCGCGACGCCACGCTGGGCCAGCTGGCCTATCGCGACCTGGTTTATGTGTCGCCCGACGATGACCAGGAAGACGTAACGGACGAGATGACCAAGTACGACCTGGTCGCCATCCCCGTTTGCGACGAGAACCGTCACATCTTGGGTATCGTGACCTTTGATGACGCCATGGACGTTATCGCCGAGGAGCACCAGGAGGACCTGCAGATCGCAGGCGTCGGCTCGGGCGATAGCGCGTCCGACGACTCGACGAATGTGCTCAGCTGGTTTGTGCATCGCCAGTACTGGGTTGTCGTGTGGGGCATTGCCTCGTGCATCATGGCAACAGTGCTGGGGACGGCGCTGGGCTCCGCGCATCTGGTGGTGTTTCCCATGTGCGCCATGCCGCTCGTGTTGCTGGCTGCCTCGCGTATGGTGTCGTTCGTCAAGAACTACTTCCTGGAGTACGACGGCCATGACGATGAGCCCAAGCCGTATTTGGGATTTTTCTTCCAGAGCACGGGCATGGGCCTGATTCTGTCGCTCGTGACCTACCTGTGCGCCCAGCTGGTGCGCACCGCAGCATTCCTCGACGCGCCCATGTTTGAGGAGCAGCTCTTTACCGGCTGCTTTAACATCGCGGCCATCGTCTGCCTGATTGGCAACATGAGCGCCGTGATTTACCTGATGGTGTTGTTCTGGCGTGACGAGCACGACCTCAATACGTCGGGCACCGCCATGAACGTCATTGCCGTCATGATTTCATGCGTGGCGTACTGCATCGCTGCAGTGCTGCTCACCATGTCGGTCATGGGGTAGGTGGTCGCGTGCAAAACACGAAACAAAAGGCGAGCACCAAGCAAAAGCTGACCATCGCGGCCATCTTTGGCGCCATGGGCCCTGGCCTTTTGGCGGCGCTTTCGGGCAATGACGCCGGCGGCATCGCCACGTATTCCAGTGCCGGTGCCAGCTATGGCTACAAGATGCTGTGGATGCTTCCCGTCATGACCGTGCTGCTCATCGTGACACAGGAGACTGCGGCGCGTTGCGGCTGCGTCACAGGCAAGGGCCTGGCGTCGCTCATCCGCGAGCGCTTTGGCGTGCGCAGGAGCGTGCTGGCCATGGCGGCGCTGCTGATCGCCAATACGGCCGTGACCATTTCGGAGTTTGCGGGTATCGCGAGCGGTCTTGCCCTCTTCGGCGTGCCGGCGAGCATCTCGGTGCCGCTGGTGGCACTGCTGGTTTGGATGCTTACCATGTCGGGCAGCTTCCAGCGCATCGAGAAGATTCTGCTGCTGGTGAGTTGCGTGTTTGTGACCTACATTGTCGCTGCATTTATGGCTGGTCCCAGCTGGGGCGATGTGGCGGTCGACCTGGTTGTGCCCAACATCCAAAACGACCCCAGTTACGTGTCGCTTGTGGTCGCAACGATCGGTACCACCATCGCACCGTGGATGATCTTCTTGGCGCAGAACAACGTGGTCGATAAGAATGCGGGCGAGGACGATATCGTGCTGCAGCGTATCGACACCGTGAGCGGCTCGATTGCCGCCGATGTCATTGCCGGCTTTATTATCATCACGACCGGTACGGTATTGTTCCCCGCGGGCATTCAGATTAGCGATGCTGCCGACGCCGCTCGCGCGCTGGAGCCCATCGCGGGCCAGTGGTCTACGGTGCTGTTCGCCTCGGGCCTGGTCGCGGCGAGCTTCTTGGCCGCCTGTGTGCTGCCGGGTGTTACGTCGAGTGCTATCTGCGAGGCATTTGGCTGGGAGCGCGGTGCCGATCGCAGCTGGGACGAGGCCCCGGTCTATCGCGGCATTATTACGGCCATCATTGGCATCTCTGCCATGCTGGTGCTCATGCCCGGCGTCGACCTGTTCCAGATTATGATGACCTCGCAGGTCATCAACGGCGTGCTGTTGCCCGTGGTTTTGGTGTTCCAGGTGGTTATTGCCGCCGATCGACACATTATGGGCGCCAACCGCAACGGCCGCGTGTGGAATGTGCTCACGTGGGCGACTATCGGTGTGATTACGGTGCTGACGGTCGTCATGTTTGTGCTGCAAGCGATGGGTTACAGCGCGTAGCGCCTCTTTTGGACTCTAAACAGGTCGCCGCCATGGGCTGCGGCCTGTTTTTTGCCCGCAGCCTCTTGGGGCCGGCTCAAAAAGAGCAATCTTGGGGTGTTTGCTGCGGGTGAGGGGCATGGAAACGACGCTCGGGGTGGCGCGGAGCCCAGAATTCGGCCGCGGGGAGGGGCATTCATCGGTCGCGTCAGGAGTGTCCCTGGGTGCCGGCACATAAGGAGCGTCCCTAACTGCCGGAGGGGGCGCCGGTTGTGGCCGACGCCCCCTCCGGGTGCAAGCGGATTTGACTGTGTTACTTGTCGGTGCCTAGCTTGTGCGGTTTGTAGGCGAGGGCGTTGACGAGTGCGTCGGCGGCGGACTTGACGGCTGCCGGCTGCGGATCGTTGACGTGGTCCTCGGGGTGCACGGGCAGGTCTTTCTTGACGGCATCGTGGATTAGGTTGAGGTACTCGGTCACGCCCGTGTTCGAAAGGTGCGTGCCGTCGCCGTCGAACAGGTCGTTGCGGTTGGCACTATATCCGTACCAGTCGATAACGTGAACGTTTTTGTAGCGCGTGGCGGCGTTGGCGATGGCCTGGTTCGTGGACCCGACCCACGGCTGCGGGCTACGCGTGTTAACAAATACGACGATGCGCTGATCGCCGGCATCGGCCATGATGGCGTCAATCTGGGCGTCGGTCACCAGGCCGTTGGTGCCCAGCGCAAAGACCACGATCTTGCCGGCAAGGTTCTGCTGGATATAGCCCTCAAATGTCGCGCGGCCCGCATCAAACTGGCGGCCCTTTTCGGCATCGATATGGCTGTGCGGGAACACGCCGTCAAAGGAATCGACGGCGCGCAGCGACACGGAGTCACCGATCATCAACAGGTCGTAGGAGCCATCGGGGAAGCCGTCGTTGTCCTTGTCGGTGTCGTCGGCCGCCTGCTGGTCCTGGGGTTTTGCATTTTTGGCTTCCTTGTTCAGAACTTCTGCGCCCTCGCCGCTCAGCGCAGACGTCTCGGGCACAAAGATCAGGCCGCCCAGTGCAACGACCAACACGACAGCGCAGGCTGCGCAGACAGGGACGTGCGCGCGTGCCCAGTTGACGGGCGTGGTGGTGCCATCGCGGAATTCGGCGACGGTGCGGCCGAAGGCGCCCTTCCTAAACGGCGTTTCGATAAAGCGATAGGAGCACTCGGCTACGGCGACCACCACAAGTACCTGCAAGATGTACTGCCACCAGGGCGTATCGCTGATGTTGGCGACCGGGTTCATAAGCAGCAGCAGCGGATAGTGCCACAGGTAGATGCTATACGAGCGCTTGCCAACCCACACGAGCGGCTCGGCGGACAGTGCGCGGGCAACCATGCCCTGAGGCTGCACACATGCCGCAATAACCATGAGCGTGAGGATGGAGCATAACAGCGTGCCGCCGCGATACTGGAACGCGGTGTAGCCGTTGGTGAGCGCGACCATGGCGGCAAGGCCAACCAGGCCCACGACGCCCAACACATCGATGGATGCGGGCGAGGACCAAAAGCGCACGAGGGCGCTCGGCTGTGCCGGGGCGGTATCGGCTGATTCGTCGACCTTCTTGCCAGGCTTGCCCTCGGCGTTCTTGCCGTGCTTGGCGGCGCCAGCCAGGCGATTGAGCCCCAAACGATGAGCGAGGCGCGCAGGCGCCAGGTCGCGATCGGGGATAAAGGCCATCCAGGCACCCAGCAGCAGCGAGAACACGCGGGTGTCGGTGCCGTAGTACACGCGGCTGGGGTCGGCGGCAGGGTTGTAAAGCACCATCATGGCGAGGGCAGATACCGCGGCAAGGCCCAGAACCACGCGGCGCGTGTTGGGCTTGCTCACATGCATGGATACCATGGCAAACAGCAGTGGCGGCCAAATCAGGTAGAACTGTTCCTCGATGGCAAGCGACCAAAAGTGCGTGAGCGGCGAGGGGTCGCCTAGAGCATTGAAGTACGAGACGTTTTGGGCAATCTGCCACCAGTTGTTGAAGAACAACAGCGACGGCAGGATGTCGGGGCGCATCTTGGTGAGCATCACATGGTTAAAGACGGTGCACAGCGCGCAGGTCACCACCACGACGGTCGCCACGGCGGGGAACAGGCGGCGGATACGGCGGATCCAGAAGCTCTTGAGGTCGATGCGCCCGGTCTTTGACACCTCGTTGATGAGCAGGCGCGTGATCAGATAGCCCGAAAGCACAAAGAAGATCGTGACACCGAGCAGGCCGCCCTGAGCCCACGTGAGGTTGAGGTGATAGAGCACCACTGCGACGACGGCAAGCGTGCGCAGGCCGTCGAGGGCGGGGATATAGCGAGATTTGGGGCGCGTGGGCGCCTGTTCTTTTGCGGCGCTGTTGGTGTGGGTACCCTTGTTGGCGGGCGCGCGATGAGAGCCTGCGGCGCGGCGCGGCTCGGTGGCTTGTCGGTTAGCGCGCGAACGTTCGTGCGGCGCTTGTTGATCGCTCGCGTGGCGTGAGCTGCGCGAACTCGATCGCGGGAATTGTTCCATAAAACTTCATCCAATGACGAGAATAATCAGCACGCCTTCATTGTAGCCGCCTGCTCCTGTGAATGCTTGCTGCCGGCGCAAGCTCAAGCGCGCGTCCACATCAAAGTGAACTAAAGTTATAGAGGTGCGAGAGCGCACGATTGACGGCCAACAGCGGGTGCAGAGCCCGCGGACGAGGAGGTTTCCATGGCAGATTGCGGCATCGTTGTGGTGTTCGGCAGCATGAACATGGACCTTTCGGTGGCGTGCGAGCGCATGCCGCGTGCAGGCGAGACCGTCGGCGGCAGCGGATTTATCACTAATGCCGGCGGCAAAGGCGCCAACCAGGCCGTAGCTGCCGCGCGCATGATCGGCGCGGTCGGTCGCGACGCGTTCGGTGCGTCGCTCGTGGCGGGGCTCCAAGACGCCGGCGTGGACTGTGACTTTGTAGCGCATCGCGATGACGTGGAGACGGGAACGGCGACCATCATTCGCTGCGAGGGCGACAACCGTATCGTGCTGTCACCGGGCGCCAACCATGCGCTTGCGGGCGAGGACGTTGCCTGCGCGCTGAGACGTCTGGTGGCCGATGAGCTCGACGGCGACGCCAGCGAGATTGCCCCGGCTGCCGGAAGCGTCTTTATCGCCCAGGGCGAATGTGACCTTGCGGCGACGGCCGAGGCGATTGTTTGCGCTCACGAGCTGGGGTTCTATACGGTCTTTAATCCAGCGCCTGCTTGCGAGTTGCCTGTGGAGGCCTGGCCTGCGGTCGACCTGGTCTGTCCCAACGAGACTGAGTGCCAGGCGCTGACGGGCATCTTGCCCGCGGATGATGCGAGCTGCGTCGCGGCGCTCAATGCCTTGCTCGCCAAGGGTGCCGGAGCTGCGGTCATCACGTTGGGCGGCGCCGGGTCGGTTACGCTTGGCGATGACGGCGAGCTGCTGTGCATGCCGGCGCTTTCGAGCGCGGTGGTCGATACAACGGCCGCGGGCGATACGTTTATCGGTGCGCTCGCCGCGGCTCGTCTGGAAGGCCTGCCACTCTTTGAGTGTATGGCGGCGGGCGCACGCGCCTCGGCGGTGGCGGTGTCGCGCTTGGGCGCGCAACAGTCGATTCCCACGCGTGCCGAAGTTGAGCGCGTGTTTGATTTAGACGATTTAGTACAAGGCGGGGAAGCGGAGTAGAACAATGGCAATCAAGAAGCTGATCCTTGATCTGGATATGGGTGTGGACGACGCGATGGCGCTCGCCTATGCAATCGCGAGCCCCGAGGTGGAGCTCGTCGGTATTACCACGTGCTTTGGCAACGTGCGCGTCGACCAGTCGGCGCATAACTGCCTGGCGGTGCTCGACCTGTTGGGCCGTCCCGAGGTGCCGGTGTACCTGGGTGCCGACCGTCCTCTGCAGGCGACTGAGCCTTATACGCCGCCGGCGTCCACCGCGCTCATTCACGGTAAGAACGGCATCGGCGGCGCGAGCGTGCCCGCGTCGCCCTACGAGCCGGTGGGGGCGACATCGGCTGATGGCAACGCGGCGGTCGATTATCTGATCGATGCCGCGCGCACCTATGGTCCCGATCTGGTCTACGTAGCGACCGGCCCGCTCTCCAACCTGGCGCTTGCCCTGGAGCGCGATGCGGCGGCGGTGATGTCTATCGGCCGCGTGGTGGTAATGGGCGGTGCCCTGACCGTGCCCGGTAACGTGAGTGCGGGTGCCGAGGCCAACATGGCAAGCGATCCCGAGGCGGCCGATGCCGTGCTGCGCTCGGGCCGCAAACTCACCATGGTTGGTCTTGACGTGACGCATCGCGTGGTGCTGACGCGCCGCGACATTGCCGGTTGGACGGGCTCGGGCACCATGGCGGGCTGCGCATTTGCGAGTATGGTCGAGCACTACATTGGCTCGTACGAGATGAACGCCCCTTACCTGGGCGGCTGCGCGCTGCACGATCCGCTTGCCGTTGCCGTGGCGATTGATCCCACGCTCGTGGGCGCACTTGGTTGCAACTTGCGCGTCGACCTGCTCGGCGAGTATCGCGGCCGCACTATCTGCGACGAGCATCGCCTGTCCGACCCCGACAAGAGCGCGCTTGTGGCACTCACCGTGGACGCCCCGCGCTTTCTGTCCGAGTTCAAGGCGCGCATGGCCCGCATCCTAGGCTAGGCTCGGGATCGAAGCACGCCCATCTGCTCGATGTGGCCGCTGGCGGGCCGACATCTACCGTTCGCCAGCCCGATGGTCCCCGGGGCGGGGAGAGCGCTATAATGCATTCTGCATCTTGGATTGTTACTCCTGTGTGGAGGCATGCCCAAGAGCAATACAACACGGATTGTTACGTAAGGCATGACCGCAATAGCACTGCTATTGGCTATCATGCTTTTTTCTGTGAGTGTTCTTGAAAGGAGGTTCACCATGCTTGCAATTAAAAAGCTTAACAACAACGCGGTTCTTTGCCGTGACGGACAGGGGCGAGATGTCATCGCCATGGGCAGGGGCGTCGGTTTCGGCGGAGATTTTCCTCGAGAGCTCCCTCTTTCTAAAATCGAGCATACGTTTTACGACATTGATCCTAAAGGACAAGATGTCATGAGGGATCTTCCCTCGGATATCGTGATGTTTGCGACGAAAGTTATGGACATCGTTGCCAACGAACTGCCCTACGACCTCTCGACCAATGCGACGCTGTTCATGGCTGATCACCTGTCGTTTGCCGTTGCGCGAGCCCAAAAGGGGGTCCGCATCGCGATGCCTCTTGCCTATGAAGTGCGGGAGACGTATCCGAAGGAATACAAGGCTGCCCAGTTTATCGTCATGCGACTCGAGAAGGAGCTCGGAGAGCGGCTTCCCAAGGATGAGATTGCCAGTATTGCGATGAATCTCGTGAACGCACGGGTTGTTGAGGCCGTCAAAGCCACGGCCGAGCCCGCAAAGCAGTTCGACGATATGCTCGAGGACGTTATCGAGATTCTCGAAAGCGATTTCCGCATTATTGTCGACCGCGATTCCTTTGATTTCACCCGCTTCGCCACGCATCTGCGGTACCTGTTCAAGCGCATTCAAGCCGGCGAGTCGCTGAACAGCGCCAACATGCAGATGTACAAGAACTTTCGTGAGGAGTTTCCGCAGTTGGCAGAGTGCGTGAAGCATATCGGTTCCAATTGTCGTGAAACGTGGGACGCCACGCTCTCCGAGGAGGAGGAACTCTATCTGATGATCCATCTCAACCGGATCATCTCCAAAAAAGGATTGTAACCCGTAGCCATTCGGGGCATGACCTTTGCCGATTCGAACAGTAAGCCAAGATTGTGCAAAGGAGCCAATGATGGCAAATTACAAAAAGGTGGCAGAGCAGATTCTCTCCACTGTGGGCGGGGCGGAAAACGTGGCTTCGGTTACGCATTGCATGACGCGCCTGCGCTTCAACCTCAAGGATGAAAGCCTCTCGAATGATGAGAAGCTTGAGGACATCTCGTCTATCATCAGCGTCGTGCACGCCGGAGGGCAGGTGCAGCTGGTGGTCGGGCCCACGGTCGACAAGGTCTACGACGAGGTTTGTAAGCAGGGCGGATTCGAGGTCACGGTATCGATTGACGAGGAACTCGATGGCCCTCAGCTTAGCTGGAAGGAGCGCTTGGCGCCCAAGCACCTCTTCAATCAGCTGCTCGATGCCGTGAGCGGCGCTATCACCCCGATCCTTCCGATCTTTTGTGTCGCCGGTATCTTCAAGATGCTCGTTATTCTGTTTGGGCCCGAAGGCGCCGGTTTTATGTCCGAAACGAGCGACCTGTATCGGATCCTTTCCCTGGTGGGCGATGCGGCGTATTACTACTTCCCGGTGTTTGCCGCCTATAGCTCGGCTAAGAAGTTCAAAACGAGTCCTGTGCTGGCACTGCTCATCGCTGTTGTGATGATTTATCCCGACATGCTCGCTATTGTTGAGGACGGAAAGCCTTTCAGCGTCTTCGGCATCCCCATGCAGCTCGTCAACTACACCCAGGCTGTTCTTCCGGTCATCTTGATCACCTGGGCCCAGTCCTATGTTGAGCGCTTCTTTAAGAAGATCTCGCCTGATATGTTGCGCATTCTGATCGTACCCGTGGGTACGGTGCTCGTGATGTTGCCGGTCGCGCTGTGCCTCTGCGGCCCTGCCGTCCAATTTGTCATGGGCCTTGTGGCCGATTTCATCATTTGGCTCGCCTCTGTTGCCGGTCCCGCTGCGACCGCGGTTATCGGCGCATTCTGGAATCTGATCATCGCCACCGGCATGCACGTGCCGATCTATACCGCCATATTGCCCGCCGCGCTCCAGAACGGTTACGACGCCATCTTATACCCCGGCACCGCGGTTGTAGCCTACACCACGCTTGCCATCGCGCTCGCCTATGGCCTGCGCGCTAAGGACAAGGAGAGTCGAGCCACGGGCTGGAACTTGTTCATCACCTATGCCTTCGGTCGCGTGAGTGAGCCCATCATCTACGGCATCCTGTTTCGCGACAAGAAGGCTCTTGCCTGGAACATGATTGGTGGTGCTGTCGGTGGTCTGCTGGTAAGCCTTCTTCATGCCAACGTCTATATCTTCACTGGCGTTGGTTTCCCATGGATGAACGTGCTCATGTTTGCTCAGGATATCATCCCTGGCACCATCGGGTGTCTTGCTGGCGGTGCCGTGACGTTTGCGTTGGCGATGATTTTTGGATTTGAAGGACAGGAGAAGATGCCGTTGAAGTCCAAGAGTGGCGATTCTGAGGCCGTTGAATCCGTCGAGGCATAAGAGGCTACTACACAAATATGCTCCCCAGCCGTTGCGCGGTCCGACCCCTTGGCCGCGCAACGGTACTGTGCTGTTGCGCGGCACTTGCCGAGTCCGTTGCGTTCGACAGTGTGGGCCGGGAATTTGATAGAAAGGACGACACCATAATGTTTAGAGAAGATTTTTTATGGGGCGGGGCTCTGGCTGCAAACCAGTGCGAGGGAGGATGGAACGAAGGCGGTCGCGGTTTAGCCAATTCCGACATGCTGCCGTTTGGCGATCAACGCATGGACGTCATGCGGGGAGACCTTGATCCGCGTGCGTTGGCACCCGACAGCTTCTATCCCGCTCGCAAGGGCATTGATTTTTACCATAGGTACAAGCAGGATATTGAACTGTTTGCCCAGATGGGTTTTAAATGCCTGCGCTTATCAATCGCCTGGAGCCGCATTTTTCCCAAAGGAGACGAAGCCGAGCCCAATGAAGAAGGCCTTGCCTTTTACGAGGATGTTTTTAGGACGTGTCGCGCGCATGACATTGAGCCTTTGGTGACGCTCAACCACTATGATGTCCCCATGCATCTCGTCGATGCGTATGGCGGATGGCGCGATCGCAGGTTGGTCGACCTGTTCGAGCGATATTCGCGTACCGTGTTCGAGCGCTATCGGGGATTGGTCAATTATTGGCTGACCTTTAACGAGATCAACATCATGACGCAGGCGTGCTTTATGGCGGCGGGGATCATCTTCGAGCAAGGGGAGAATCGCTATGCAACGGTTCACACGGCCGTGCACCATGTATTGGTTGCGAGCGCCCGTGCGGTCGGGGCGTGTCATGAACTGTGCCCTGGGGCGAAGATCGGTTGCATGCTCAACGCAGGTGTCTTCTATCCGGCTACATGTGATCCGGACGATGTGCTGGCTGCGCAGGCTGAGAATCGCAGCCATTACATGTTTACCGACGTCCAGGTGCGCGGTGCGTACCCGAGCTATGTTCTCAAGGAATACGCCCGCCATGGTTTTGAGGTGCCCTATCGGGATGATGACCGCGAAGTACTGGCTGCAAACCTGGTCGATTTCGTCTCGTTTTCGTATTACTCGACGCGCGTCGCAAAAGCGCATGCGGAAGGTCAGTTCGATTCGAACCTTCTTCGCTCGGCGCCTAATCCGTATCTAAAACAGGAGCCTTGGGGGAGGTTTATCGACCCCAAAGGGCTGCGCGTCACCATGAATGAAATCTGGGATCGCTATCAAAAGCCGCTGTTCATCGTCGAAAACGGTTTGGGTGCTCCTGATGTGCCGGAAGATTCGGGTGAAATAGAAGACGACTATCGAGTTGAATACCTGCGGGCCCACATCGAGGCGATGAGGGAGACCGTCGAGCTCGACGGGGTGGAACTCATGGGATATACCTGTTGGGGCCCGATCGATTTGGTTTCGGTCGCCACAGGACAGATGCGTAAGCGCTACGGGTTTATCTATGTCGATCGAGACGATAGCGGTGCGGGCTCGTTTGAGAGACGTAAAAAGAAAAGCTTCGAATGGTACCGACGCGTAATAGCAAGCAATGGCGAAGACCTTGCGTAATAACGTTAAGATGGACAAATGCGCCCGTTGGGGGAATAGTCGTGCCACTTCGCTTGACAACAGGCTAAACTAGCTATTAAACATTTACTATTCTGTTTAGATTGAATTTGCGGTCGTTTATTTGCCGAGCCATCGAGTTGCGATGCTCCGCCACGGCCGTTGCTAGGGGGAACAATGGCCAAAGCAAGTGTTCGCGAGATCAGCCGCATCACCGGTTTTTCGCCTGCGACCGTGTCCAACGCGCTCAACCGCAAGCGCAGCGTGAGTGAGGAGACCGCCAAGGTCATCCTGGAGTGCGCGCAATCGCTTGGCTACCAGCAGTCGACGCAGCTCGAGAGCATTCAGTTTGTGCTCGCGCGCAAGACGGGCGCCATCCTGGACGAGAGCACCTTTCATCCCGCGGTTATTGAGGGCGTGGAGCGCCAGGCGCGTCGTCACGGTATGAGCACGAGCTTTGTCTCGCTCGACTTTAGCGACTTGGACGCCGTGCGTCCGCAGGTCGAGGGCCTGATCGCCGATCCATCCGCCGCTATCGTGCTGATGGGTACCGAGCTGGGTGAGGAAGACTATGCCTTGTTCGCCAACGCTGCCGCCCACTTGATCGTGCTCGATGGCTGGAGCGATCGTCAGTACTTCGATGCCGTAGTCATTGCCAACACCGACTCGGTGCTGCGCGCCGTGGACTACCTTATCGAGAAGGGTCACAAGCAAATCGGCTATCTGGCAGGCGACCTTCGCATCCGCAACTTTAAGGATCGCGAGCGCGGCTATCGCCAAGCGCTTGAGGATGCGGACCTTGAGGCCAACCCGACATGGCGCGTCACACTGGGCACCACGCTCGAAGGTGCTTATCGCGACATGGGCGCATGGCTCGACAGCGTCTCGCGCGACGACCTGCCGACGGCTTTCTTTGCCGAAAACGACGTGCTCGCCGTAGGCGCCATGCGCGCGCTGAACGAGCACGGCATACGTGTCCCCGAGGATGTCTCAATCATCGGCTTTGACGATCTGTCTTTGGGCACCTTCTCCAATCCGCCGCTCACCACGGTGCACGTTCCCAAGCACGAGGTGGGCGAGATCGCGGTGCGCCGCCTGGTGGGCAACATCCGCAATCCCAAGAGCTATACCTGCAAGACGGCCGTGTCGACCTATTTTGTCGAGCGCCAAAGCGTGCGCGAAATCTAGGCAAAGGCAACGCTAGGCCGTAGGGAGGCAAAGCTCGCTAAGGCAGCCATACATAACGCTACTAAGAGAGGGTCCTTCGGGGCCCTCTTTTTGATGCCCTTGTATGTTCAGTTTGTTTACATACCGTTTAGGCTGATTTCTCTACCGTCTACGGGTATTTCGCGTTAAACTTCTAAACAGTAGAGTAAAACATTTAGTAAACAGAACAAAACGAAACATGCGTCTGTTTACTGAACATGTGATTAGGGGAGGACGTACATGGACAAGATCAAGCTCGGCTTTGTGCCCACGCGCCGCAGTATCTTTAGCGCGCCGGACGCAATCAAGTATCGCGGCCTGACGGCTGATCGCCTGCGCGAGATCGGCGTCGACATCGTGGATATCGACGACATCAATGACGAGGGCCTGCTGTTCGACGACAGCCATATCGAGCCTATCGTGAAGAAGTTCCGCGCCGAGGGCGTCGATGGCATTATGCTGTGCCACGCCAACTTTGGCACCGAGTACGTTTGCGCTCGCCTTGCCCGCGAGCTCGGTCTACCCGTACTGCTGTGGGGTCCGCGCGACGAGCGCCCCGAGCCCGACGGCACACGCCTGCGCGATAGCCAGTGCGGCCTGTTCGCCACCGGCAAGGTCCTGCGCCGCTTCCAGGTTCCCTTCACCTACATGACCAACTGCCGCCTGACCGACCCCGAGTTCGAGCGCGGCGTTTGGGACTTTTTGGCCGTTTGCAACGTGGTCAAGACCTTCAAGCACACCCGCATCCTGCAGATGGCCACCCGTCCATTCGACTTCTGGTCGACCATGTGCAACGAGGGCGAGCTGCTCGAGAAGTTCAACATCCAGCTTTCGCCTATCCCCATGACCGAACTTGTCCAGGCTGTGCGCGACGCCCAGGCCGACGAGCAGGCCATGGCCGCCATGCTTGCCCACATCAACGACAGCTTTGAGATCTGCATCCCCGAGGACAAGGTCCCCGCGGTCGCCGGTCTTGCCATCGCCATGAAGCGCTTGGTCGAGAAGTATGGCTGCAACGCCGGTGCCATTCAGTGCTGGAACGCTCTGCAGGACGAGCTGGGCATTATGCCCTGCGCCGCCAACGCCATCCTCAACGAGATGGGCATTCCTATCGTATGCGAGACCGATATCCTCGGCGCCATCACCGCGCTGATGGTCGAGGCCGCCGACCTGGGCCGTCACCGCGGCATGTTCGCCGACTGGACCGTGCGCCATCCCGATAACGAGAACGGCGAGCTGCTGCAGCATTGCGGCCCCTGGCCCTGCAGCTGCGCGGCCGTCAAGCCCAAGCTCACCTACCCGCTGGCTTTCGATCACCCCGGCGCGCTGACGGCCGAGGCCAAGCACGGCGACCTCACCCTTGCCCGCTTTGACGGTGACAACGGCGAGTACTCGCTGCTACTGGGCAACGCCCGCGGCATCGACGGCCCGGCCGGCATGGGCACCTACCTGTGGGTCGAGGTCGACAACCTCAAGCGCCTCGAAGCCAAGATCGTCGAGGGCCCCTACATCCACCACTGCGTCGCTATTCACGCCAACGTGGTGCCGGTGCTCTACGAGGCGTGCAAGTACATCGGCATTGCCCCCGACCTGTACGACCCCATCGAAGAAGACGTTAAAGCCTACCTGCGAGGAGAGTAGAAATGGCAACTATCGAAGAGCTTGAGTCCCTGCGTTGGGACCTTCGCCGCGATTGCGTCGATATCATCATGGCTGGCGCCGGCGGCCACATCGGCGGCGACATGTCGGTGATCGACGCCCTCATGACCCTCTATGCCAACCACCTCAACATTTCGCCCGAGACCGTCGACGATCCCAACCGCGACCGCTTCGTGCTTTCCAAGGGCCACGCCATGGAAGCCTACTACGCGGTGCTCTGCCACGAGGGCTATCTTGACCTCGACGACGTCAAGGCCCGCTTCTCCAAGTTCGGCAGCCCCTACATCGGCCACCCCAACAACAAGCTCAAGGGCATCGAAATGAACTCGGGCTCGCTGGGTCACGGCCTGCCCGTGGCCGTGGGCATGGCGCTCGCCGGCAAGATGGACGGCCGCGATTACCGCGTCTACACCATCATGGGCGATGGTGAGCTTGCCGAGGGCTCGGTCTGGGAGGGCGCCATGAGCGGCGGCAACTACCAGCTCGATAATCTGTGCGCGCTCGTGGACCGCAACCGCCTGCAGATCAGCGGCAGCACCGAGGACGTTATGAAGCAGGACTCGCAGGAGGAGCGCTGGGCCGCCTTCGGCTGGAACGTGCTCTCTATTCCGGGCAACGACGTCCGGGCCATCGACGCCGCGCTGACGCTTGCGGCCGAGACCTGCGGCAAGCCCACGGTCATCATCCTCAACACGGTGAAGGGCTACGGCTCGCCCGTTATGGAGGACAAGGCCGCCTGGCATCATCACCTGCCTAACGATGAGGAATATGCCCAGATCATCGCCGATTTCGCTGCCCATAAGGAGGCCATCAATGGCTAACAAGATCGCCAATCGCAAGGTTATCTGCGACACGCTGCTCGAGGCCGCGAAGACCGATAAGGATATCGTCGTCCTGTGCTCCGATTCCCGCGGCTCCGCATCGCTCACGCCGTTCTTTGATCAGTATCCCCAGCAGTCCGTCGAGGTCGGCATTGCCGAGCAGGACCTGGTGAGCATCGCCGCCGGCATGGCTTCGTGCGGCAAGAAGGCCTGGGCCGCCTCGCCGGCGTCCTTTGTGACCACGCGCTCGTATGAGCAGTGCAAGGTCGACGTCTCGTACTCCAACACCAACGTCAAGCTCATCGGCATCTCGGGCGGCGTGTCCTACGGCGCCTTGGGCATGAGCCATCACTCCGCGCAGGATATCGCCGCCATGAGCGCGATTCCCAACATGCGCGTGTATCTGCCGAGCGACCGCTTCCAGACCGCCGAGCTCGTGCGGGCCCTGGTCGCCGACAACAAGCCGGCCTACATCCGCGTGGGCCGCAACCCGGTCGAGGACGTGTACGCCGAGGGCGAGTGCCCGTTCCAGATGGATCGCGCCACCTGGGTACGCCGCGGCACCGATGTAACGCTCGTCGCTACCGGCGAGATGGTCCGCCATGCCGTGGACGCTGCCGACCTGCTGGCCGAGCAGGGCATCTCGGCAACGGTGCTCGACATGTACTGCGTCAAGCCGCTTGACGCCGAGGCCGTGATTGAGGCTGCCGGTGCCACGCGCGCCGTCGTGACTGTCGAGGAGCACAGTCCCTTCGGCGGCTTGGGCTCTATGGTCGCGCAGGTGGTGGGCGAGCATTGCCCGCGTCCGGTCAAGTGCCTCTCCCTGCCCGACGCGCCGGTCATCACCGGCACGAGCCCCGAGGTCTTTGCACACTACGGCCTGACGGGTGCCGGAATCGCGCAGACCGTCGCCGAATTCCTGCCCACAGAGTAACTGGAATGTGACAAAGGGACCGTCCCTTTGTCACATTCGTTTTGAAAGGGGTGGCCATGGGCCGCTACATCATCGGAATCGATCAGTCCACGCAGGGCACCAAGGCGCTGCTGGTAGACGAGGGCGGCCATCTGATTCATCGTGCCGACCGCTCGCATCGCCAGATTGTCAACGAAGCCGGCTGGGTGAGCCATGATCCGGCCGAGATTGCCACCAATGTGCTGGCCGTGGCGCGTGCCGTGGTGGAGGAGACCGGGGTCAATCCGGCCGACGTCGCCGGCATCGGCATCTCCAACCAGCGCGAGACCACCGTTGCATGGAACCGCACGACGGGCGAGCCGCTGTGCGACGCCGTGGTGTGGCAGTGCGCCCGCGCCCGCGAGCTGTGCGACGAGTTGACCGCGCGCGAGGGTGTGGCCGAGCTGGTGCGCGACACGACGGCTCTGGTGCTCTCGCCCTACTATCCGGCGGGCAAGATGGCCTGGATCCTTGCGAACGTTCCCGCTGCTGCCGAGGCCGCGGCGGCAGGCGAGCTGTGCCTGGGCACCATCGATGCCTGGGTGGTCTGGACGCTCACGGGCGGCGCGGAGTTTCGCTGCGACTGGTCCAATGCCAGCCGCACGCAGCTCTTTGACCTGCGCCGTGGCTGCTGGAGCGAGCCGGTGTGCGAGGCCTTTGGCGTCGACGTGGCCTGCCTGCCGCAGGTGACCGATTCCGATGGCCTGTTCGGCACGACGGATCTGGGCGGCTTTTTGCCAGCGCCCGTGCCCATTCACGGCGTGCTGGGCGACAGCCACGCGGCCTTGTTCGCGCAGGGCTGCCACAGCCGCGGTATGGCCAAGGCGACCTATGGCACCGGCAGCTCGGTCATGATGAACGTCGGCGACGAGTTCGTTGCCAGCTCGCACGGGCTTTCGAGCTCGCTCGCATGGCGTATGGACGGCGTGACCGAGTACGTGCTCGAGGGCAACGTGAGCTACGCCGGTGCTGTCAAGACGTGGCTGCGCGACGATCTGGAGCTCATCAATAACCCCGAGGAAGTTACCGACCTGTGCTACGCTGCCAATCCGGCGAGCCGCGTCTACTTTGTGCCGGCGTTTACCGGTTTGGGCGCGCCGCACTGGGCGAGTGACGCCGAGGGCTGCGTCTTTGGCATGACGCGTACCACGGGTCGCGCGGAGTTCGTGAAGGCCGCCGACGAGTCGATCGCCTATCAGATCTTTGACGTGATCGATGCGATGGTCGAGGATTCGGGCGCGGTGCTGTCCGAGCTTCGCGTTGACGGTGGTCCCACGCGCGATGCGTACCTGATGCAGTTTGAGAGCGACTTGGTTGGCTCGCCTATCCGCATCGCGAGCAACGACGAGATGAGCGGCCTGGGTGCGGCCTGGGCCTGCGGCATTGCGCTGGGCATGTACACGCGCGATGTCGTCGACGTCTATGGGGCCCGCGGCATCGTGGAGCCTGCCATGACCGCCGACGAGCGCGCCAAAAAGATCGCCGGCTGGCGCCACGCCGTGAAATCAACGATTGCCTACACAGCCTAGAATGGTTTTTCTGGGACGGGGATTAAAAAATCATTGGTCCTCGTCCCAGGTAGTCAATTTGGGACGGGGCTTTTTTGACTGGTATGATTGGTGCGACCATTCGAACCAGCTAAAAGAGCCCCGTCCCAAATTGACTACCGAGAGGATCTGCTATGGAGCGCATTGCGAGCTTTTCCGTTGACCATCTGCTGCTTGAGCCCGGCGTGTATGTGAGCCGCATCGACCGCGATCCGGCAACCGGCGCTGCCGTCACCACGTTTGACCTGCGCCTGACCACGCCCAACAAGGAGCCGGTCATGAACACCGCCGAGTGCCACACCATTGAGCACCTGGGCGCGACGTTCCTTCGCAATCATGCCGAGTGGTCGAGCCGTATTGTCTACTTTGGGCCCATGGGCTGCCGCACGGGCTTTTACCTCGTCGTGTTTGGCGAGGTGACGAGCGAGGAGATTCTGCCGCTCGTGCGTGAGCTGTTCGAGTTTGTCGCCGGCTTTGAGGGCGATGTCCCCGGTGCCGCTCCCGAGGAGTGCGGCAACTACCTGGACCAAAACCTCCCCATGGCAAACTGGCTCGCACGCCGCTATCTCGACCGTGACCTGGCCGATATCGATGAGAAGCACCTGCACTATCAGCAGGCTTAAGGGCTTTATCGTCCAAAACGCGCGCATTGGACGCCTTCGCTTATGCGGGGGCGCCTTTTTGTTTATTGGTCGGGACGAGCGTTCAAAATCGCTCATGTTTGTTCTAGAATGTTCGTATAGTCACATTTACGAACAGGAGTGAACATGCATATCTACTCTGTCAATGATCCCGAGTTCAAGCCCTATGGCAACGTTTGGGATGACGTTCCGTCCGAGCTCACGTCGCCCGTGCTCGAGGCGCTTTCTGCCACGCCCATTCCCGAGGGCAGCAAGTACGTAGCAAGTGCGCCGGAGCTCGAGGGCGTCAAGGATGCCGATAAACTGGGCTTTCTCATGTTTGGCGGTCGTCCCTTCCAGCTGGGCTGGTGCAACGGCCACAATACACGACTTAACTGCCTGGAGTATCATCGCGCCAGCGAATTCAACCTGGGCGCTCGCGACTTTATCCTGCTTGTGGCGCATCGCTGGGAGATCGAGGGCGGCAAGCTCGATGCCGCTCAGGTCAAGGCGTTCCGCGTGCCGGCGGGCAAGGTTGTCGAGGTTTTCAACACCACGCTGCACTACACGCCGTGCATGGTCGACGACGGTGGCTTCCAGGTGATGGTGGCGCTGCCGGCGGGTACCAACGGCCCGCGCCCCACATGCTTGCCGCCGGTGACAGCTACTGCTACTGGAAGGCCGATAAGTGGGTCCTCTGCCATGCTGACAGCCCCAAGGCAGCCGAAGGCGGCTACGTAGGTCTCATCGGAAAGAACCTCGACATCACCGTGGACTAGAATCTTCTGTCTCGATCTGTAACATCTAGCGGGCTAAATCGTCTCTGCCTGTTACAGATCGAGGCAAACCGTAGAGGGCCGCCCAAAAAATCTCGATCTGTAACACCAGGCCCGATTCTGACGGCCTACCTGTTACAGATCGAGACATACCGCCCCCAGCCACCACAAAGGTGCCTGTCCCCATTGTGGTGGCTGTCTAGAGCTGGCTGCGCAGATAGTCAGCCATATATGGAACAGCGAAACGCACGTAACCGCGGCGTGCCTGTTCGATAACGCCGGCGTCGATGAGGCGTCGGCGATACTTTTGCGCATAGTCGGGTGTGACTGACATGCGCTCGGCCACATTGGAGATGCGCGACACGCCGTCTTTGTCATCAGTCATTGCGTCGAGAAACGCGACGTCTTGGTCCGATAGCGCGGCGAGCGTCGTTTCACACACATCGTTTTCGAAATCGGCCTTTGACGCTTCGATAGCTCCGTTGACTTGCTCTGGCGTTACGTATTCTCCTGCCTGGCAGCGATTGGCGATGTTGTAGCCGATGAGCTGCAGCATATAGGGCGAACCTTGGGTTGCACGAGCGGCACAGAGGCGAAGATCGCCTGGAATATCAAGGTCGAGTTCTTCGAAAGCCCGCTGATAATATGCATCGACATCTCCGACTGAAAGCGGTTCGAGCGTGACTTTGCGTGCGCGGTTGAGAAATGTCAGTACGCGGTCGTTGAGTGTCGCGGAGACTGCTCCCGGGAGGCCCGCCATGACGAGCGCGACGTTGAGCCGTTCGCCGACCAACTCTTGATAGGCGGTGACGAGCTGTCTGATCTCGGGTGAATTTGCTTGGAGCTCGTCGATGAGGATGAGGATGCCGTGTCCCTGCTCGGTCAGTTTGCGCGCGAGCTGGGTGAGTTTGAACTGAAAGCTCTTGGTCTCCTGCACGTCTCGTGTGAACTCGAGGCCTGCCGAGAACCCAAAAACACTTAGGCTGCCGCTCGTGAGTTTAGGAAGATGGCGTTTATTGACGTAAGGCTCGCCTGCTTCCTGGATCTTCTCAACAATGCGCTCGAGCATATCCTCGGAGGCTACGGTGGGTGTGGCAACAACGAAGCCGAGCTTGCGGGCGCGATCGGCAAGTTCCCACAGGAGAACCGTTTTGCCGCTGCCTCGCTGGCCGAGCATGAGCATGGCTCGGTCTCGATTGCCCGGCTTCTGCTCAAGGCCGGAGATGAATGTCGAAATCACGCTCCCGCGCCCCACCAGATAGGACGGGCGATTTCCAAATGAGGGGGAGAAGATGGTTTCAGTCATGAGTCTCCTTTCCTTTTTTTCCTATTTTTTCCTTTTTTTCCTATTCAGTCAAATGAGTCGCTGGGCGAAGGCGGCTACGTGGGCCTCATCGGAAAGAACCTCGACATCACCGTGGACTAGAATCTTCTGTCTCAATCTGTAACACCTAGTGGGCTAGATCGTCTCTACCTGTTACAGATTTAGACAAACTGCAGGGGACAGGCCGAACAATCTCAATCTGTAACACCGGGCCCGGTTTTGGCTGCCTGCCTGTTACAGATTGAGACAAACGGGCCCAAGCCACCACAAAGGTGCCTGTCCCCTTTGTGGCGGCTTGGACAGGTGGGTATCAAAAAGTGTCAGACGGGGTGGTTGCCGGGCGCCTGTACGCGAAAAGAAGTATCGGCCTGCGCCGTTGCCGTTGAGCGGTACCCCGTTTGCAGGGATACTGAGCCTATGACAACAGCGTGCGAAAGGATTGATGCATGGCTTTCCGTAATGACTTCCTGTGGGGCGGCGCGACGGCTGCCAACCAGTGCGAGGGCGCCTACAACGTGGACGGCCGCGGCCTTGCCAACGTGGACGTGGCTCCGCACGGCCCCGAGCGCTATGCGGTGGTCTCTGGCCAGCGCAAAATGCTCGACTTCGAGGACGGCTATTACTATCCCGCGCAGACCGGCATCGATTTCTACCACCATTACAAGGAGGACATCGCTCTCTTTGCCGAGATGGGCTTTAAGACCTTCCGTATGAGCCTGGCTTGGACCCGCATCTTCCCCAACGGCGACGAGACCGAGCCCAACGAGGCTGGCCTGGCCTTCTACGAGGATGTGTTCCGCGAGTGCCAGGCGCACGGCATCGAGCCGCTCGTGACTATCACGCACTTCGACTGCCCGATTCATCTCATCAAGGAGTACGGCGGCTGGCGCAACCGCAAGCTCATCGACTTCTACAAGAATCTCGCGACCACGATCTTTACCCGCTACAAGGGCCTGGTGAAGTACTGGCTCACCTTTAACGAGATCAATATGATCTTGCACCTGCCGTTTATGGGTGCCGGCCTGGTCTTTGAGGAGGGCGAGAACAAGGAGGCCGTCGAGTACCTGGCCGCCCACAACGAGCTCGTCGCCAGCGCTTGGGCAACCAAGATTGCTCACGAGATCGACCCCGAGATCAAGATCGGCTGCATGCTCGCCGCAGGTAGCTACTACCCCTACAGCTGCCGTCCGGGCGATGTACGCCAGGCGCAGCTCGATAACCAGGACAACTACTTCTTCGTCGACGTCCAGAGCCGCGGCTACTACCCGGCCTATGCCGTCAAGAAGCTCGAGCGTCTAGGCATCGATGTGGGCATGACCGAAGAGGATCGCGAGGTCCTGGCCGCCAACACCGTCGACTTCATCAGCTTTAGCTACTATAGCACCCGCTGCTCTGCCGGTGCCGACAACCCCGATGTCGAGAGGACCCAGGGCAACGCCTTCGCCGGCGCCAAGAACCCCTACCTGCAGCAGAGCCAGTGGGGCTGGGCCATCGATCCGCTGGGCTTCCGCATCACCCTTAACGACCTGTACGACCGTTATCAGAAGCCGCTGTTTGTGGTCGAGAACGGCCTGGGCGCCAAGGATGTTGTCGAGGAGGACGGCTCCATCAACGACGACTACCGTATCGACTACCTGCGTCAGCACATCCAGACCATGCGCGACGCGGTGACCGAGGACGGCGTTGACCTGCTGGGCTACACCACCTGGGGCCCGATCGACCTGGTGTCTGCCGGCACGGGCGAGATGTCCAAGCGCTACGGCTTTATCTATGTGGATCGCGACGATGCGGGCAACGGTACCCTCAAGCGTTCCAAAAAGAAGAGCTTCGACTGGTACAAGCATGTCATCGAAACGAACGGTGAGGACCTGTCCTAAGGGCACTGAGGCGCTCAACCTTGGGGCTCCAACCCTCCTCGCGTACCTAAGTACGCTTCGTCGGGCTTGTCGCTCCCAATCTTGAGCACCTCAGGCCCTTAGGGGACGGGCCTGACCGCTGTGAATTTCGCGGGCTCATCCTCATAGCCTCCTAGCCAAGGCGCCCGGCGAGTATGTGCTCGCCGGGCGCCTTGCCGTCTGCGGATTTTGGGACATGCGGCCCGCTTTTTCGACTCATCTGTCGGTACACTAAAGGGACTATGGGTACCCGCGAGCGACATATCGGCCACGCGGCCGCCCGGACCGCGCCGGTTGCGGATCCCAGGGGCGGCAGGCTCTTCGCCATGCCTCGATTCCTTGTTGGCATAACACATCAGGTGTACCGTCACCGCGTCTTTGCTATCGCCGGCGCCATCACCGCGCTGTTCCTCATGCTTTTGGCGGTCTTGCCGGCGCTGTTCGCCTTCGACCCCAAACTTTCTAACGCCGTGCCCGCCTATAGCAAGGTGTCCGAAGAGGTCGTGGATGCGCTCGCCCATTCGAGCTCTCTCCCGCTGCTTGTCGCCGCAATTGTATTTTCGATCTGGGGCGTATCGGTCTATCTGCGCTGTTTGGACTATGTGTTGCGTCGCCGCCTTGTGGCCATCGCCACCATCTGCGCCCTGTGGATGATCGAAGTCATTCTCAAGTACAAGTCGTTCACGCCGTTCTATGCCACCGTGCTGTGGTATCTGTACTACGTGCCCATGACGCTCATTCCGCTGCTCTACCAGTTGTGTGGTCTGCGCCTTGCGGGCCTGGAGCAACACCGTCTGGGTCGCCGCTACTGCGCTGCGCTGTGGATTGTGGCCATCCTGCTTATCGGATTTGTGCTCACCAACGATTTTCACCAGCAGGTCTTCCACTTTGACCGTACAAGCGACACCTGGAGCAACGATTACACGTACGGCTGGGGTTATTTCGCCGTCCTCGTGTGGACGGCCTTTGACTTCGTGGCCTTTTTTATCCTGGTTGGTCGGTCCTCGTCCTTTCGCATCCAGCGTTTCTCGGGCACGGCGGCGCTCGTACTGCTGGGTGGCGCATTCTTTGCCGTCTCGTATGCGTTGCGCGTGCCCTGGGCATGGAGGCTCAACTTTTCGCTCGTCTATTGCGTCCTGTGCGTGGTGGCGATGGAAATCTGTCTCGATTGCGGTGTCATTCCGTCGTATCACGACATCGCCGGCATCTTCGACACCTTGCCGCTCGACCTCAAAGTCCTAACGCGCGACCTGCAGGAGGTCTATGCCACGCCAGTGTCAAAGCCAATGCCGGTAGGCGTGCGCGAGGAGTTGCGGACCCAGGAGCACGGCCGCGCCCATGCCTTTGCCGTGGCGTCCGATCCCAATGTGATGTACCGTGCCTTTCCGCTGCTGGGTGGATCGGCGCTGCTTGCCCAAGACGTGTCGGAGCTCAACGAGCTTAACCGTGAACTGGCACATCGTCGAATGGAGCTGCAGCGTCAAAACGAGCTGCTCGCCGCCGACTACGACCTTAAGACGCATTTGGCAGATCAAGAGGCCGAGACCTTGCTGGTCCAAGACGTGGACCAGGCGCTTGCCCGCGCGCTCGAAGAGATGTACGACCTGCTGGGCTCGCTGCCGCCGTTGACCGACGAAGCGTCTTCGCACGAGCGTTACCGCATGCTGCAGCGCGCCAAGATGCTCGTCGCCTATTGCAAGCGCAAGGGGTCGCTCACGTTGGCACAGCACGGGGAGAGCGGTTTTGATCGCGACCGCATTCAGCTCATCGCCAACGAGCTCGCAAGTGACCTGCGCACGATCGATGTCGATTGCGCCTCGATTATCGCCATACGGCGCCCGTTGCACGCCAGTACGGTAAGCGCCCTGTACGACTGCGTGTATGACTTTGCGTTTTTTGCCTACACCACCGACCATCCGGCGCTTATGTATCACTTGGGCGACCATGACCGATGCAGTGTCGAGCTGCGCGCCACGCTTTTTTCCAACGATGATGAAGATCTTTCGCAGACGCTCGCTGCGCAAGAGCTCGAAAGCGCTCTGCAAGGGCGCAACGTGGCATACCGCCTTGAGGGCGAGCCCGGCCAGCTGCACATGATTGTCTTGATGCCGAGGGCGGGTGAGTGACGATGCAGATTTCGCTCATTCTTCCCCAAATCGTTGCGCTCGATGTTGTCTTTGCCCTGGCTGCGTGCCTGCAGACGATCCACGTCCCGCTCATCGCATCGCGCCGCTCGCCCTATAACCGTAAGGTGATTTGCGCCTACGAGGCGAGCCTTGTGCTTCACCTGGTGGTTTCGGCGCTCATCTTATTCGCGTCGTCTGGCTCGTATCTGGTGGCGCCGCTTGACGTTTGCGCCAGGGCAATGGGCGGAGCGTTGTGGCTCAATGCCGCAATCTTTGCCTATGGCGTGGTACTTATGGTGCACTATCGTCGCCTCGTCATGCTGGCCGAACTGTTGCTTGTTGTCGCCGTTACACCACCGGTGGTTTTTGCCATGGGCTCGGCGTGGACCGTTGTCCTTATCACGGAGGGGGCGTTCTTCCTGTTCCGCTCCATCGCGGCGCTCTTGATGGACGTCCGTAACCGCCAGGAGGATATCACCATGTTCTCGACGATCGAGACCATCAACGTGATTCCCGTGGGCATCCTGTATCTAGACCCGAGGGGCCGTCCGCTGCTCATGAACCGCTGCATGCGCAAAAACCTCGTAGAGCTCCATATGCCCACCGATCTGGGCGACATGAGCAGCACGTGGAACGACCTGCGCAAACTTAGCATGCAAATGCCCGAAAGCAGCACTAATCGCGCCCATATCGACCTTGATCGCTTTGG
This sequence comes from uncultured bacterium, assembly GCA_905215815.1. GTDB lineage: Bacteria > Actinomycetota > Coriobacteriia > Coriobacteriales > Coriobacteriaceae > Collinsella. Next base: position 61,744 of record CAJMRN010000002.1, read on the forward strand.
TAGGGATCGCGCCGTGGTCGAGATCTCTCCTTCCGAGATTCGTCTGTTCGTGCGTGACTCCGTTACGGTCTCGGGCCGTCCGTTCGAGCGCGTCGTCGGCCTGGACGTGACGGAATACGCACACGCCTACGACCGCCTGGCGCAAGCCAACCACCTGCTTGAGCTTGCGGGCCAAGAGCTCCAGGCCCAGATCGAAGAAGTTAAAAAGGTTGCCGACAATGCGGCCTACCTACGTATGCGTGCCCGCGTGCACGACGTGATCGGGCAGCGCCTGTCCATTCTCCATCGCTATTTGGAGGAGGGACGTCTGGACGATGAGTCGCTCGAGCAGATTGACCCGTTGCTGCGCTCAATCGCCGCCGATTTGCGCAGTGGCGGTGCCAGCGAGCCTGCAGAGCAGCTGGGTGATATCGTCCATGCTTTTGGCCTGGTGAGTGTGCAGATCGATGTTGAGGGTGTGCTGCCCGAGGACGCGCGTGTCGCCGCCGCATTTTTGCAGATTATCCGCGAGGCCTCGACCAATGCCACCAAGCATGCGCAGGCACATCGGGTCCACGTGCGTCTGTGGCAGGAGGGGGCGGATGCTGGAGCCGTCGCGCGCATGACGATTTCTAACGATGGGTCCCCGGCCCCCGTATCGTATCGCGAGGGAACGGGTATCCCAGGTATGAGGCATGTCGCACAAGATCTGGGTGGCAGCCTAGAGGTCCACGCCGCCCCGCCCTTTACGCTTGCGGTGTCCATTCCGCTTAACGCCAACGACACGTCCCAAAGGAGAAGCTCATGATCCGCGTTCTCATAGTCGAAGACCAGGCCATTCTGCGCGAGAGCCTGGCACGCTCCGTTGGTGACCAGCCCGATATGACCGTCGTTGCCGCGATTGCCGATGCCTCCGAGGCCTTGGTCGTCGCACTCAGGGAGCGCCCGGACATGATACTGATGGACGTGTGCACCGAACACGATTCAAACGGCATCGTGGCGGCGGCGCGCATCAAGGAGCAGCTGCCCGAGTGTCGCATCATTATCATGACGGGCATGCCCGAGATCACCTTTGTCGATCAGGCTCGCGAGGCGGGCGTCGATAGCTTTGTGTACAAGAACGTCGGTATCGACGAGCTGTTCGCTGTGATGCGCTCCACGCTGGCGGGCTATTGCACGTTTCCCAAGCCGCCCGAGAGCATTTTTTCGGGCACGGCGGCCCTCGACGATGTCGAGCTATCGATTTTGCGCCTTGCCTGCGAGGGCAAAAGTCGTCGCGAGATCGCGGCCGAGCTGTTTATGAGCGAGGGCACCATCAAGCGCCGCATTTCGGAGATCCTGAGCAAGACTGGCTACGACAACATCATGCGTCTGGCGGTCCATGCGGGGACGGAGGGAAGCATCGTTCCCAACATGGAGCGTTAGCTAGCGTTTGGGAACGTATGCACAAAAGCGGCGGGGCCGCGGGGGAGTGTTCCCTCGCGGCCCCGCTTGCTGTTCGA
>CAJMRN010000003.1 GCA_905215815.1 uncultured bacterium
TCGAACAGGTCAAAGTTGAACTTGATATGGTCAGGGTTCTTGGAGCCGGGGATGATGGAGGTGCCCATCTGCACGTGCCAGCGCAGGATCACCTGGGCCGGGGTCTTGCCGTACTTCTCGGCGAGAGCGACGAAGATGGGCTCCTCCAGAAGACCTTTGTCGCCGTGGCCGAGCGGGTACCACGCCTCGATCACCGTGCCGTACGGCGCGAGGTAGGCGCGCAGGTCGCGCTGGGCGTGATAGGGGTGGCACTCAACGGTCACGAGCTGCGGCATGATGTCGGCGACCTCGATGACCTCGGTGATCTTGTCTTGCGGGAAGTTTGAGAGGCCGAGGGCGCGCACCTTGCCCGCGCGGTACGCCTCCTCCATCGTGCGCCACGCGGCCAGGTAGTCGCCTACCGGCTGGTGCAGGATGAGCATGTCGACGTAGTCGAGCCCCAGGCGCTGGAGCGTGGCGTCCACCGCCGGCATGCCTGCGTCGTAGACGCTCGGCCAGAGCTTGGTGGAGACGAAGATCTTGTCGCGCGCGATGCCGCTCTTGGCGATGGCACGGCCCACGGCGCGCTCGTTCATGTAGGCGTTGGCGGTGTCGATGTGTTCGTAGCCAGCCGCAAGCGCGGCGGTTGCGGCTGGCTCGGCCTCGGTCGGGGTCATGAGGAAGGTGCCCAAACCCTCGATGGGCATCTCTACGTCGTTGTTGAGCTTCAGATACTCCATGGTCTCCTCCTTAATGGTGACTTTTCTAATACAAGGCTACGGCGTTTACTGACGTGCGAGAAGTTCACGTTGGAATGATAGATATAACCATGGGGTATATACGGCACATAATGCGTGACAGGAGGATCGATGTACAACCCACAGCTTGACACTTTCATCCGTGTGGCGGAGGCGGGCAGCTTCTCCAAGGCGGCACAAGAGTCCTTCATCACGCCCACGGCCGTCATCAAGCAGATGAACCTGCTGGAGTCGCGGCTAGGCCTTACGCTGTTCCACCGATCGCATCAGGGGCTTTCGCTTACGCGAGCAGGCAGGTCGCTGCTCGCCGACGCCCGCCATATCGTGCAGTACTCTCAAGAATCAATCGCACGCGCCCGCGTCGCCGAGCGTGGAGAGAAGCGCATCATCCGCGTGGGAGTGTCGCTCATGACGCCCAGCACGCCGCTCACGAAGCTGTGGCCGAAGGTGAAGGAACGTTGCCCTGGCATGAGCCTTCAGGTGGTCACGTTTGAAAACACACCCTCGGCGGCGCGCGGCTTGGCGAACCTCGGGCAAGACATGGATATCGTGGCGGGGATTTTCGACGATGCCTTTCTTAAAGAGCGCGGGTGCCTGGGCCTCGAGCTTTCGCGCGAGCCGCTCTGGTGCGCCGTTCCCGTCGACAACGAACTCGCCAAACGCGACATCGTCACATTCGACGACCTCCACAATCACAGTCTTATGCTTATACGCCGGGGCTGGAACGCCGAAATCGACCGCGTGCGCGACGAGATACTCTTGCATCATCCTCAAATCGCGCTCGTAGACTTCCCGCAATATCGGGCGGAGGTGTTCAATCGCGGCGCGAACGAGGACCTCGCGCTTGCGACGCTGCCGTTGTGGGCCAACGTCCACCCCATGCTCAAAACCGTCCCTACCGATTGGGACTGTCTCGTGTCTTACGGACTGCTTCATTCGCTGCAGCCCGCAGACCATGTGCGGGAGTTCCTCGATGCGGTGTCTGCCGTGCTCGAGGCAGAGCATCGATAGGCAATCGCGAGCAGATGCGCTTATGCCTATGGGAATAACGGGAACTGGCTTCTGAACTCGCGTTTTGATACCGTCGAGTACCGCCTGATGCTGTTTCGGCGTCGCCATAGGGCAAAGCCACCAGCGAAATAACGGGAATAACAGCCTCCGAACCTTCTGGTTCGGAGGCTTTCTTTTTGCATGTCTGCCTAAAACGACTCCTTGCCAAAGCCCCTTGAGCATCGGGCGGCATTATTGAGTGTGGGCGTTATCGTAGGTATCTTTGATTTCTTCCGGCAAATTGTCGGGAATCAGCGCCTTCACTCTATCCTCGTTGCCATCTTGGATCGCCTGCTCGTAGTACCAGCATTTGAACTTCAACATATCCAGCGCACGGTTCATGTTCGCGATCTCCGACTCCATGTGGGCCTTTCGCTCCTCGAACATGGCCTTGCGCTTGGGATATGTCGATGGGCCCTCCGCACACCATTCCATGAACAGTCGGATGTCCTTAATCTCCATCCCAGCCTTCTTTAAGCATTCGATGACCCGAAGCGCCTCGAGTTCTGTATCGCCGAATCGGCGAATGCCGGACGTCCGCTCCAATCCTGGGAACAGCCCCTGCTTGTCGTAATACCGCAGTGTGGAAACGGGCAGACCGAACATCTCCGCTACCTGTCCGATTGTGTACATGGTCCCTCCGGACAAATCCTGAATTTACTCCTTGACCTAAAGTTAGGTTTAGGCATTACCTTCATTCTCGTCAATACAAATCGGGAGCGCAAGGGATTTTCGCCAAAGGCGCACGCTTGTCGGAACGGTATTTGCCGGCGGCGTGAACGAAGTGGGCGAAAGCACGGGGCATTTTGCTCTGGAGCAGGTGCAACGAATGGGCATGGGAGTCTAGGCGCGGCTTAGCTGCGCGGAAGCAGTTTTGCACTCAAAACCATCGACAGGAGGAAATCGATCATGGCAATTAAACAGACGGCAGGTAGAGATGCCCTGGGGGACTTCGCCCCCAAATTCGCACAGCTCAATGACGATGTGCTGTTCGGCGAGGTGTGGAGTCGAGAAGACGGGCTCTCCCTTCGAGACCGCAGCGTGGTGACGGTTGTGGCCCTGATGGCGCAGGGACTGACGGACTCTTCGTTTAAATATCATCTGATGTCCGCAAAGAACAACGGGGTGACCAGGGCGGAGATAGCGGAAATCCTTACGCACGCGGCGTTTTATGCGGGATGGCCCAAGGCGTGGGCGGCCTTTCGCATGGCGAAGGAGGTCTGGGCGGACGAGGACGACGGCGCCGACGCAAAGGCCCGACACCAAAACGAGATGGCCTTTCCCATCGGTGCCCCCAACGACGCATTCGCGAAGTACTTTATCGGGCAAAGCTACCTCGCGCCCCTTTCCACCGAGCAGGTCGGCATTTACAACGTTACGTTTGAGCCCGGCTGCCGCAACAACTGGCACACCCATCACGCCAAAAGCGGTGGCGGACAGATCCTCGTCTGCGTGGCTGGTCGAGGTCTTTACCAGGAATGGGGCAAACCGGCACAGCAGCTGTGCCCTGGCGATGTAGTAAATATCCCCGCGGGCGTAAAGCACTGGCACGGTGCGGCGCCCGACAGCTGGTTTTCCCATCTCGCAGTAGAGGTTCCGGGCGAGGAGGCCTCCAACGAGTGGTTGGAGGCCGTGGACGACGAGCAATACCTTAAAGCGATTGACGGGAAGGCTTAGGCATGGAGCAGTTGAATCTGACGCAGGAATGGGACAAGGTGTTCCCCAAAAGCGACAAGGTCGAGCACAACAAGGCGACCTTCCACAACCGATACGGCATCACGCTGGCGGCCGACGTGTACGTGCCGAAAAGCGCGGAAGGCAAGCTGCCCGCCATCGCCGTCAGCGGCCCGTTTGGCGCGGTGAAAAAGCAAACGTCCGGCCTTTATGCGCAGAAAATGGCGGAGCTGGGCTTTTTCGCGATTGCCTTCGACCCGTCCTATACCGGCGAGAGCGGCGGTGCGCCCCGCTATGTGGCGTCGCCGGACATCAACACCGAGGACTTCTGCGCAGCGGTGGATTTTCTCTCTGTGCAGAATAGCGTTGATCCGGAGCGCATCGGTATCATCGGCATCTGCGGTTGGGGCGGCATGGCGATCAATGCCGCAGCCATCGACACCCGCATCAAGGCCACCGCGGCTATGACCATGTACGATATGACCGGCGTGACCGCAAACGGCTACTTTGACGCCGAGGATTCCGAGCAGGCGCGCTTCGAAAAGCGGAAAGCACTGAACGCGCAGCGCACCGAGGACTATAAAAACGGCAGCTACGCGCTGGCGGGCGGCGTGGTCGATCCGCTGCCCGATGACGCGCCGCAGTTTGTGGCGGACTATTACGCCTACTACAAGACTCCGCGAGGCTACCATCCCCGCAGCTTGGGCTCCAATGGCGGCTGGAATGTGACGTCCTCTCTGTCGTTTTTGAATATGCCGATTTTGCAGTACGCCGGCGAGATCCGCTCTGCCGTGTTGCTGGTACACGGCGAGAAGGCGCACTCCCGCTATTTCAGCGAAACCGCGTACAGCAAGCTGACCGGGGACAACAAGGAACTGCTCATTATCCCTGGTGCCAGCCATACCGACCTTTACGATCAGATGGATGTCATTCCGTTTGAAAAGCTGAAAGCCTTCTTTGAGGAATATCTGAAATAAGGCGCACCTTGATTCAATACCAAGCCCCCAGCAACGATTCTTCTAAAGAGTGGGAGTAGCTGAAACGAGGCGATTGATTAACCCCATTTGTTTTGGTTACAAGAAAACATGCTGCGCGCCTGCAGCATGAAGGAGAGGGAATCCTATGAATATCGTTGTATTGAGTGGCAGCCCGCGCAAGGGCGCCAATACCGACACCATGGTCGAGGCGTTTGCCGAGACCGCGCGTGAGGTCGGCCATGCGGTCGAGGTAATCCGCGTTGCCGGCAAGAAGATCGCTGGTTGCCTGGGGTGTCAGTATTGCTTCGCCCACGAGGGCACCTGTGTGCAGAAGGACGACATGGCCGACGTGATCGAGTCGCTGAAAGGCGCCGATATGGTTGTCTTCGCTTCGCCCATCTACTGGTTTGATATCACTGCGCAGGAGAAGGCCGCTATTGACCGCCTGTACGCCTTCGGTGCCACGGGCTTCCCGTTCACCAAGACGGCCCTTTTGCTCGATAGCCACAGCGAGGGCGTCTATGACGCGGCGATCGCCATGTACAAGTCAACCTGCGCGTACTGCAAGTGGGAGGACCAGGGCATTATCACCATCAGCGGTATGACCGAGCGCGACAGCATGGCATCGTCGCCCAAGTTGGAAGAGGTGCGAGAGCTCGCTCGCAAGCTCGCCTAAGGGCAAGAAGAACGCATGGCAATCGGTGTTGGTGGAAAATGCTTGCTATCCTTATCAAGAGGAATGCTGATTGCCATGCGTTGATGCTTCCGCGGACAATTCCGGCGTGCTAAAACGCCTTCTCGTTCAAGAATTCCCTGAACGCGGGAATGTCAAAGCCAACGAGACCACGCCCGCGCTCTCCAATGACGCCGTCCTCCAGGAGGCGGCGTTTGTATTGGCTTGCGTAGTTGCTGGCGACGCCCATGCGTTTGGCTATCTCCGAGACCCTGCTGGGGCCAGAATCGGGCAGCATCGCGAGCAAAAACTCAATGTCTTTATCGGAAAGCTCCCGATAGGTCGTTTCGAGAATTCGATCGCACAGCTCCATGCGGGCAAGCAGAGAACCCTGTTGTACATCAGGTGCACTGATTTTGGGCGAGTTCTCCGAAACATCCCATGTGCGATATCCGACGAGCTGCATCATATAGGGAAATCCGTCGACGGCCTTCACGGCATCTTCGAGCGCTTCTGGCGTGATTGAGCGGCCTCCGGCCTCAACGGTTTTGCGGAATGCGTTTGCAATTTCAACGTCAGTGATTCGTCCCAACTGATGATATTGGGAACGCCTGAGGAATGAGACGGAATCGTTACGCAGCAACGCCGATACCTTGTAGGGCAGTCCTGCCATGAGTAGGGCAACTTTTTTACCTTCGCGTACAAAGTGCTGGTAAACAGAGGCAAATTGGAGCATTTCTTCGAGATCGACGGTGACTTCATCGATGGTGATGAGAAGTCCGATGTCATGTTTTTCGAGTTGCTTAAAGATGCCATTCATGCGCGTGCGCCAGTTGCCCTGAGCCTCTTGAGCATATGTCCAATCGATGCCCACTGGGCCAATTTGAACACCGTTTATGCGCGCGTGAGGCTGTGAGAGGTAGCTATCTGCGGCTTCTTTGGTTCGCTCGATAATATCTTCGAGCATGCCTGGCATGGCGGAGACATTTGCTGCGATCCAGTCGTGTTCAAGCGCCGTTTCTGAAAGGAGCGAGAGAAGCGCCGTCTTGCCCGTTCCCCTTGCGCCAGTAAAAATGGTCGACAGGTTGGGATCTCCCGGGCCGTTGATAAAGCCACGGTTGATGTCACGCAGGATATGCTCGCGACCCGCTAGAAAGGGAGGGACGCTTCCGAACGTCGGGGTAAAGGGGTTCTTGCTGTACTCCATGGTAGCTCCTTTGCAAGTTTTGCTAATTTTTGCAAGTTTTGCTAATTTTTGCAAGTTTTGCTAACGACTGACCAAAGGGCATCGAAGCAGTGACGCTGACATTTTTTACGCAGAAAAATAAGCAGAAATCAATTTATCTGCGTTAAAAAATGGTTGAAAAGAAAAACGACGAGTCCCGGGCGCAATGCCGTTGCGTTCCGGGCCTCGTCGCTTTGCGAAGTATCTAACGATCTCGTTGCCGTAGTACCTAGTCAAACAGACTCGGCATGTCGTTTTCTTTCATAAGGGCACCGGCGGAGGGGAGACTCTGCGCGGTGAACTTCTCGGCAGAGACGCCGGCGCCAAGAATCTCTTCGGTTGTGCCGACGGTGGTGACCGAGCGGCCCTTCTTGGCCGTAAAGGCCTGGACGCCCTGCGTGTTGGTGGTCGTCTTGGTCTTGAGCAGCGACGTGTTGAAGTTCATCAGGCGGTAGTCGCTCGAGACCAGCGCGATGTCGCGGTCCTCCTTGAGCACCTGGGCATACAGCAGCTTGCTGCCGCCGTAGATGGCGTTTTTGAGGCGCTTGCGGTTGGTCTTGGTAACGTATCCAGAAAGTGCGACGCGAACCACACGACCGTTCTCAAAGACAAACAGCACATCGGCCTTGTAGTCCTCGGGGTCGATGACCCAGATGACGCTCTCGTCGGGTTCCATCTCAAGATCGGTCGGCAGGTACGATCCCAGCTGGGCCGACTTGGTGTCCTCAAATGCCGCAACCTTGCACTTGTACACCTGGCTCTTGTTGGTAAACACGAGCAGCTCGTGGGTGTTGGAGGACGGGAACTCGATAAAGGGCTTGTCGCCGTCCTTGTACTTGAGCGTGGTCGCCTTCTTGAGCACGCGATCCGTCATCTTCTTAAGGTAGCCATCGCGCGAGAGCATGATGGTGACCGGGTATTCCTCGACCTCGGGCTCCAAGCTTACCTCGATAACCTCATGGGGCTCGATTCTGCCCGTGCGGCGCGGCATCACGTACTTCTTGTTGACCGCGGCCAGCTCGTCGCTGATGACCTTCTTGATGTTCTCCTCGCTGGAGAGAATCTCCTCAAGCTCGGCAATCTCGCCCTCAAGCTTGGCGATGTCCTTGGTGCGGTTGAGGATGTACTCTTCGTTAATATTGCGGAGCTTGAGCTCGGCGACAAATTCCGCCTGCGTCTCGTCGATGTCGAAACCCGTCATAAGGTTGGGTACGACCTCGGCCTCGAGCTTGGTGCCGCGGATGATGGCGATGGCCTTGTCGATGTCGAGCAGAATCGCCTCGAGGCCGTGCAGCAGGTGCAGGCGCTCGGACTTTTTTCCCAGGTCAAAGTTAATGCGGCGACGCGTGGACTCAATACGCCACTTGACCCACTCGTGCAGGATCTGACGCACGCCCATAACGCGAGGGTAACCATCGACTAACACGTTGAAGTTGCACGAGAACGAATCCTGCAGCGTGGTCGAGCGATAGAGCTTGGCCATGAGCTTGTCGGGGTCGACACCGCGCTTAAGGTCGATGGCGATGCGCAGGCCCGAAAGGTCGGTCTCGTCGCGGATATCGGCGATCTCCTTGACCTTGCCTTCCTTGGAGAGCTTGACGATGCGCTCGATGATGACATCGGTCTTGGTGGTGTAGGGAATCTCGTAGACCTCGATGATGCGCTCTTCGGGGATCCAACGCCAGCGGGAGCGAATCTGGAAACTACCAAGGCCGGTCTCGATGATCTTCTCCATCTCCTCGCGGCGGTAGATAATCTCGCCGCCGGTCGAGAAGTCGGGCATGGGCATATACTCGAGCAGGTCGCAGTCGGGATCCTTGAGGTAATGCATCGTGGCAGTACAGACCTCGTTGAGGTTGAAGCCGCAGATATCGGATGCCATGGCGACGCCGATGCCTTTGTTGGCCGAAACCAGAATATTGGGGAACGTGGTGGGCAGCAGGCGCGGCTCCTTCATGGCGCCGTCGTAGCTGTCAACGAAGTCGACCGGGTCCTTGTCGATGTCCTTGAAGATCTCGGCGCTGATGGGGGAGAGCTTGGCCTCGGTATAACGCGAGGCGGCGTAGCTCAGGTCGCCCGAATAATACTTGCCAAAGTTGCCCTTCGACTCAACGAACGGCGCGAGCAGCGCCTCGTTACCGGTGGCCAGGCGCACCATCGTCTCGTAGATCGCGGCGTCGCCGTGCGGGTTGAGCTTCATGGTCTGACCCACGATGTTGGCGCTCTTCTGGCGCTCGCCCTTGAGCAGACCCATTTTGTACATGGTGTAGAGCAGCTTGCGGTGCGAGGGCTTAAAGCCGTCGATCTCGGGGAATGCGCGCGAGACGTTGACGCTCATGGCGTAGGGCATGTAGTTGACCTCGAGCGTCTGCGTGATCGGCTGATCGGTGACCTCGGAGTGCAGGCCGATGACGTTCTCGGCGTTGACCTGCTTTTTCTTTGGCTGGGTTTTCGTCTTCTTCTTTGCCACGATTTCCTCTTGAACTTCTTATGGGCCGTCGTTATCGATTTGCTGCTATTGCAGGTCCAGCTGGTCCAGATATTCCTTGCCGTGCTCGGAGATGTGGCGCTTACGGCCCGCTTCGTCGTTGCCCAGCAAAAGGTTGAACATAGTCTCCATCTTAGTGACGTCCTCGGGCTCCACCTTGATCAGGCGACGCGTCTCGGGGTTCATGGTGGTGAGCCACATCATGTCCGGATCATTCTCACCAAGACCCTTGGAGCGATTGATGGAGCACTTTTGGTCGCCGATTTCCTTAAGAATGCCGTTCTTCTCGAGCTCGGTGTAGGCAAAGTAGGTCTTCTCTTTGCAGTTGATCTCGTAGAGCGGCGACTCGGCGATATACACGTAGCCCTCGTCGATGAGCGTGGGCACCAGGCGATAGAGCATGGTGAGCACGAGCGTGCGGATGTGATAACCGTCGACGTCGGCGTCCGTACAGATGATGACCTTGTTCCAGTTGAGGTTGTCCAGGTCAAAGGCGCCGAGGTTCTTGATGCGCTTGTCCTTGATCTCCACGCCGCAGCCCAGCACGCGCATGAGGTCCATGATGATGTCGGACTTAAAGATGCGCGGATAGTCCTCCTTTAGGCAGTTGAGGATTTTGCCGCGGACGGGCATAACACCCTGGAACTCGGCATCGCGCGAGGTGCGAATGGCGCCTGCTGCCGAGTCGCCCTCTACGATGTAGATCTCGCGGCGGCTCTTGTCTTTGGAACGGCAGTCGATGAATTTCTGCACGCGGTTGGCCATGTCGGTCTTCTGCTGCAGGTTGGTCTTGATGCTCTGGCGCGTCTTCTCGGCATTCTCGCGCGAGCGCTTGTTGATGAGCACCTGCTCCATGATCTTGTTGGCGGCATCTTTGTTCTCGATCAAGTAGGTCGAGAGGCGCTCCTTAAAGAATGCCGTCATGGCCTGCTGGATAAAGCGGTTATTGATGGCCTTCTTGGTCTGGTTCTCGTAGGACGTCTGGGTGGAGAAGCAGTTGGTCACCAGCACCAGGCAGTCCTGGACGTCCTGCCACTTAATGCCGCTCTCGTTTTTGTTGTATTTGCCCTGTTGCTTAATGTAGGCATCGATGGCGCTGGTCAGAGCGCTACGTGCCGCTTTCTCCGGCGAGCCGCCGTTCTCGAGCCAAGAGGAGTTGTGGTAGTACTCCTGCATCATGAAAGTGCGCGAGAAGCACATGCAAGCAGTGATTTTTACGTTGTAATCGGGCAGGTCCTCGCGATCGCGACCGCGACGGTCGGCCTCGATAAAGAAGGGCTCGGTAAGGTAGTCGGTACCGACCTTCTCGAGCACGTAGTCCTCGATGCCCTTGGGATAGCAGAAGTCCTCTTCGGAGAACTCGCCGTCGTCGCCCTCAATGCGCAGGCGGAAGGTCACGTTGGCGTTGACCACGGCCTGGCGGCGCATGGTCTCGCGATACCACTCGTGGGGGATGCTGATGGAGGTAAAGACCTCAAGATCGGGGCGCCATTTAATGATGGTACCGGTGCGGTCCTCGTCGCTGGGCTCAATCTCGAGCGCCTTCTTTTTGGCGCCGACGACCTTGCCCTTCTTAAAGTGCAGGGAGTACTTGTTGCCGTCGCGCCAAACCGTGACGTCCATGTACTCGGAGGCGTACTGGGTCGCGCAGGAGCCCAAGCCGTTGGTGCCGAGCGAGAAGTCGTAGTCGCCGCCCTGGTTGTTGTTGTATTTGCCGCCGGCGTAGAGCTCGCAAAAGACGAGCTCCCAGTTAAAGCGCTTCTCGGAAGGGTTCCAGTCGAGCGGGCAGCCGCGGCCGTTGTCCTCTACCTGAATGGAGCCATCGCGAAAGGCGGTAAGGGTGATGAGCTTGCCGTAGCCCTGGCGCGCCTCGTCAACGGCGTTTGACAGGATCTCGAAGGCGGCATGCGCGCAACCGTCGAGCCCGTCCGAGCCAAAGATGACGGCGGGGCGCAGGCGTACGCGCTCCTCGTCCTTGAGCTGGCGGATACTGTCGTTACCATAGTTTGCGGTGTTTTTTGCCATACTCGCTCTCTCGGTGCTCCTTTGCTGCGTTTAAGTCATATAGATAGTCAAGGTAGCATAGCCCAGCCCTTGGGCGATTCCAACCAACACGAAATCCATCGAACAATCGTTCGGAGTTCGATGGAGATTCGTTTACTTGGACAAAACCGAGTCGGTGCTGTCCGAGTAAGTTTGAAAGCGGTCGAATGCGTCCTGCTACGTTTGCGGTTGGATGCGTTTGTCAAAAACGCGCCATGCGGATTGTTGGATTGAATCGAACATTGGGACAGGCGTCTCATTTTATGGGCCGAGGGCGTGCGTATACGAGCCTTTTTGGTCCATAGGGGATGCTGGGCGGTTGCTAGTTGGGCCACGGGTCACTTCGCCGGTGCTGCTTCTTGCCATACGCTCATAGTGGAAGCCGATGCCACGGAGTCGACTTGCGATTCGGGCAACGGATGAGCGGCAAGCCGAAAGGAGCGGTGAGGATGATGAAGCCCGTGACAAGGAAGCTGCTGTTAGGAATTCCCACCGTGACGCTTTCGGCCGTGCTGGCTTGCACGCTTGCCGGTTGCGGCGGAAATGCGCCGAGTGGCTCGGCTGGCAGCTCGGGCAGCGGCAGTGCTCCCGTAGAGAAGAAGGCCTATGAGTCGCAGACGGTCGAGGTGGCAGGCATTACCTATGAGTCGACAGCCCACGGTACGTTCTATCGCGGTGATGCCAAGAAGCAGGATGGCTTTTACCTGCACATCAAGATTACCAACAACAACACAAAGAACAGGACGTTCAGTTCCTTTAACGTGCATGCTGCCCAGGGCGATCTTGAGGCAGGCGACCCGTTGTTTACTTCCGGCAAGGCGGCCGTGCTCGACTACGTTGCAAGCGAGGCTCCCGATGAGCTTCACGAGGGCATCGATCTTTCCAAGAGGCCAGATATCGGCCCGGGCGAGACCGTTGAGTACGTGTATTTCTGGGCGCCCAAGACGGCGTACTACGGGCCCATCACTGTCGAGTTCGTAGACGCTTACGCTCCCGCCAAGAATCATGAGGCCATGCACTTTGACACCACGGGATGCGAGACCAAGGAGTTCAAGGCGGCCGGCGGCGTGGCCGATTCTGGTGACGCGGCCAATATGACCGGCATCGATTGCGCATCGTACAGTATCGAGGCCGCTGATGGGTACACGTTGGATTCGTCCAACGAAGAGCGCGAAAAGGCAGACTTCTTCCACGACGAGACTGGAGGACGCCTGCACATCAGTATCTTCCCGCGTTCGCCGGAGGAAGAGGTTGCAAGCCTAGAGCAGGTCTACGAAGGCAAGGAGACAACAACCGACCAGGTCGAGTACAACGGCATAACGTGGCTGCGCTTTACCGGTCCCGACAACGGCCATACGCTGTTTGCGACGGCTCCCGCAACGGGTGAAACCGTCCGCGTGTCGATTGGCTGGAAGATCGATTGGGACGCCGCCGTGCCCATGATGGAGGCGCTAAAGCTCAAGTAGCGCTGTGATTCCCATGTCAGGCGACTCAGGGCTGGCTCCGAGTTATCGGGGCCAGCCCTTTTTGATGTTCGATGAGCCGAGTCGGCGTCTCTCACAAAAGTAACTAGGAGCTAGCGAGGCCTATCCGAATTGGCCTCATTGGCGGTGTCGATCTCGAGCGCCGTGCGGCGGGCGCTGTAGGCGACGAGGCCGGCGCCTGCCGCGGCGAGTGTTGCAGCGGCTGCCGTGAGGGGAGCGTTGGCATCGCCCGTGCCCGCAAGCGCGCCCGCTTTTCCGGAGCGCTTGTTATTGCCGTGGTCCTTGCCACTGCCGGAGCTGCTTCCGCCGGAGCCGCCGCCCTCGTCAGTACCGCCGCCACTTGAGCCACCATCGCCGTCCGCCGTCATCGGGGCGTCGTGAAGCCCTGTGGCGTCCGCGTTATCGCATACGCCGACCTGCACTTCCGAGCGTTCGCATACTGCGTCGGGCACGTGAAGCTCGTGCAGCACAGCGCCCAGCGCCGAGTTTGCGCCCGGTCGGATCTCCTCGAGTGTTACGGGATCGAGCGCCACCAGGTCACACGCCTTTGCGTAGAGCGTGACGCGTTTGCCCACCTCGTCGCTCCAACTCTCCGGGATGGCAAAGCTCATGCGGAACTGTGCTGTGCAGCCCGGTGCCAGCACGGCGTTGCCATTGTCGGCAACCAGCGGGTGCGTTGCAAAACGCGCGTCCAGCGTTTCGAGCGCGTATTTCACGCGTGCCATATCGTTGTCTGAAGCGTCCTCGGCAAGCTCCGGATCGTAGATCGACGCCATGCGTGCGTTTACTCCGAATCCGATGGATGCGCTGGAGAACGGCTGGCTGGAACCCTCTCGGTACAGATCGATCGTGCCGGCGGTCAGCAAGGTGTTGCCGTCGTTTCGCACCGTGACCATAAAGGATTCACCTGCTGCTCCGGGCACCACCGCGCCCGAGGTAGCGACCGCGCCCGTCGGAGTGGCACACGCCACCAAGGGCACTTCGATGCCGTGCAGCTCTGCCTCGCTCTTCTCCGCGCTCACAATGTGTGTGGCGAGCGCGGAGAGCATACCTCCCGACGTCAAAAATGTCGTTATCTGATCGACGGGATGGTCCAGCTCGCACATCACGAACGGCTCCGTGAAAAGATCGCCTGCCAAGGTGCTGGCGAAGATGCGGAAGTGCTTGCCCATCACTGCTACTGGGTTGCCTTCTTCGTCGTAGGTTTGTCCCACCTTGCCATCGGTATTCTCTACATAGAGCACGCACCTGCCGTTGTTGCTAACGCTAAACGATGCCGGGCCACATCCTGCGGCACCCACGGGCTGCGTTGCAAATGCCGATGCGCCTCGCGTCCAAGTAATATGCTGCAGTTGCTCGTTGACGGTTGCCAAAAAGCCCGAATGTTGTGGCCACGGCATCGCGCGGGGTACCGTGGCGTCTGGTGACATAACGCCCCAGCCCGCAATGGACTGGCCGATCACGGCGTACGATGCGCAGCCGCAACCGTCTGCGGTCTCGTACGCAACGGGCACCACCATTTTGCCGTTGATATTCTCGGGCTCGCCCAGCTCGATACTCGACGGTGCTTGTGGAAAGCGGAGAACTTGGCGGAACGTCAGGCTGTCGCCCGAAACGTCCGACCACAGGGTAAAGCACTCCAGCGCAACCTCAGCCTCGCTGCCGAGCGCCTTTTCTGCGGTGCTTCCACGGCGGTGGAGATAGGCACCCGACAGGCGTCCGTCGACCAGCGTCTTGCCCACCGTGATGCGCGGGCACTGCAGGCAATGATAGCCATCCTCTTGCAGACGGCCGCGCGAGATGCTGCGCCACGACGTGTGCGATATCACGCGAACTTCGCTATTACTTGTGCGCAGGCGCACAACGGACAGTATGCCGGATGTGCTCGCCGCATCGAAAAGGGTGTTGTCGCCGGCGGGGCGCTCGCCCGAGACCAGCAGCACGTAGGCGTCCTGGTTTCCTCTTCCGTCCGTATATTCCACCACGTCGAAGTCGTAATCGAATATGCCGTCGCGCTCCACGTCGCTCTCGCCAAACCCAAGGGGAAAGTCCACGGGCGTGGGGGCGGACCATGTGCCGTTTGCCTTTGTGTGCACCACCAGGCGCGAGCGGCCGTTGTCGCCGTAGCGCACCGAGGCGATACGGAACAGGCATTCTACGCCGGCAATCATTGCCAGCTTCATGTGAGCTTCGCTGAGCACGCCAGCAAACAGCACGTTGTCGCTCGAGGGCTTGATGCCGCCACGCTCGTCTTCCGATACACCGGCAGAATTGGCGTTGGGGTTCGCAACGGTGTCTTTCGCCTGCCCGATATGGGTGTACGCATACATCGGCGCGGCGTTTTCGTCGTTCTCCATCAGTGCATGGACGAAATGCTCGATCTGTCCTGTGTCGTCGCTTTCTGCATTCGCCTCGAGCTCAATGCGCGCGACCGCTTGATCCCAATCGCGCACGACAGGCGCGACATTCCTTGCAGTGGCCTTAACCTCGGCGCGTGCGAGCAGCTCGGCGTTGGTGACGATGGTGGCCGATGCGATAAACTGCGGCACACCACCTGCCTCGGCGTTGCCGGGCGTGCCGAAGCAGGCATCCAACGTATAAGGCGTATCTTCACCCAATGCGAGCTCAGAGCGCTGGAGCACATACTGGTCGCCATCGTTCACCGACATATTCCACGAATCGAGGAGTGTGGGCCACGACCCCGACCAAGCCTTGGTGGTCCACTTGAACATTACGAACTGGAGTATCACATCGACATCGACGTCTGCACCTACGCGCAGTCGCGGAAGCTGGTGTCCATCTGCCTTCTCGTACCCAATGAACAGCGTGAGGGATGCGGCGCCGCGCACGGCAGACGAAGCGACGCCTGCAACGCCGGCGCCAAAGGTGACGGCAAGCCCGATTTGGATGGTGAACGAGCCCGAGGTGTTTGAATAGTCGAGCGAAATGTTTTTAAAAAACGCCGCGCCGCTGCCGTGCGTGTGGGCACCCACGGCGAGCGCCAGCTTCGCCAGCACCCAGGGGTTGACGTTTAGGAAAAACGGCACCGGTCCTAGGGTAAACTGCTCGGTCCAATTGAGGTCGGTTCTTACCTGGAAGAGGGCCTTAATATTGCCGTATGCGGGGTCGTTGTTGTTACCCCAGGTTTTGCCCACCCAATCGTAGGCGAGCGAGCCGTACAGCTGTGTGGCGATATCCATCGTGAACAGCGGCGTGCAATGGTGGCGAAGGAGCTTGGTGTTTCTTGGATCGGTGCCCGAACCGG
The DNA here is from genome assembly GCA_905215815.1 of uncultured bacterium. Taxonomy (GTDB): domain Bacteria; phylum Actinomycetota; class Coriobacteriia; order Coriobacteriales; family Coriobacteriaceae; genus Collinsella. The sequence goes on from CAJMRN010000003.1 coordinate 15,617, forward strand.
CACTCATACTCTTGTACTGATTCCACTTCCCCTTCATCTCGTCGAGGTAGCGGTTTGCCTGCTTGGCGCCCGACTCGCGCGGTGACTTCTTCCAGTACTCCGGATCCGGATTGCCCGAATCGTTCATGTAGCCGACCGGTTTGTATCCTCCGCCAAACAGTACATACCCGGCAAACGAGAAATCGAACAAAATGGGGAACGAGGGCATCCAGCACGTGAACTTATTGCCGCCGATGCCGGGAAACGCCGCGGGGAAATCAAACGGAGTGACCTCTTGGTCCATGGTGGTGGGGACGATAGTGGTCGAGCCCGATTCCGCCTTTGCGGCCGGCGCGGTGACAACGGTCATGGGGGATGAGAGCGTGTAGGTTTTGCCCTGGTAGTCGAGCACAAAGCGCAGCTTGCACCCTTCCTCCAGAAGGCCCGAAGCTGCATCGAGGAACGTGTCTTCGAGTGTGAACGTCGCCAGATTATCCACGCCCGATGCGCTGGCCTTGACTTGGCCAATCTGCGTGACGGTTTCGGGTGAGCTGCCCGCGGCAGGCGTCACTTTGTTGATGCGCAGCGTTGCCTGTCCACCCTGTGGCAGATGTGCCTGCACGGTAAAGGCGTGCGTATCGGGCTGCTCGTTTACCGTGTCGTCCTTCGGCAATGCCATGAACGTAGCATCGGCGTACTGGATGTCCCATTCGTCGAATGTGAGCTGGCGGAAGTACGGCTCGCCGTCGGAAAGCGGACGCGTGGGCGCGGTTATGGCAGTGCCGCCTTGGACGCGTGCGAGGGGAATCTCGACATCACGGTAACCCGCCATGCTAATGGAGATGCCGCCGTTAAAGTCGTACGCGTCGAGAAGCGTCGCCTCGTCCACGTAGCCTTCTGAGAGCGGCGCGACCTCAAAGATGGCCGTGCCTTCGTCATCGGTCGTGGCGGTGAGCTGCTTGCCTGCGGCATAGCGCGATGTGAGCGTGACCTGAGCACCCGTGATGGGCGTATTCTTGTTGGCGACGTCGACCACGACCACGCCGAACATGGTGCGCGAGAGAACGAGCACCTTGAAGGGGTCTTCTTCGTCGGCATAGGCCTCGGTGGGGGCGAATGGTAGTATGAAAGCGTTTGCGCTGCCCGGCACGCGAGGCAGCATGATGCCTGCCAGCGAGGATGCTCCGGCGATAAGTAACGAACGGCGATCAAGCATTTTTGGGCTCCCATCCTGCAAATATCGGAGGAAATAATCCAATTTTGTGAGAAGGTGCCCCGTGGCGGTAGTGCCGTTCGAGAGCCAAAATGTCCAATTTGAGTGCGCGAAAGCGTCAGGCCCCGGGAGCGCTTTCGATACGCCGGGCAGTCTGGCCACTAGCGCAACATGTGGGCAACCAGCTCGGCGCGTGTGCCGATGCCAAGCTTTGCGTATACGCCGGATAGGCGGTTTTTAACGGTGCCCGGCGATACTTCCATATGGCGTGCGATTTCGGCGTTGGTCCATCCGCGGCAGGCGAGCATGGCCATGGTGAACTCTGTGGTCGTTAAATCGTCGGCCACGTCCTCGCCCGAATCGGGGTTGTGGATGCGCCGCCAACCGTAGCTGAATCGATACGTAATCTCGATGATGCGCGCGAAGTCGTCAGGGTATTGCGTTTTTAGGCACGCCTCGATGAGCCCCTGTAAAAGGCCGTGGTGCTCGCCAATGAGCTCGATAAGGCCGTCGGGGCGCGCAATGTTCCAAGCAGCTCCGAAATGCGTTTTTGCGGCGTCGATGTCCTTGAGGCTCATGCATGCCATGGAAGCTGCCAGGTGCAGGAACAGTTCCGAGATGGGATAGCTTCCCTGTTTCATGATCAGGGCATTTTCCGCCATGCCCAGGCTGCGGCCGTATTCGCCGCGTAGATACAAGGCGTGCGCCATCACGTAGCTGGCGAACAGGCGCAGGCCTTCGGGCAGATGCGCCGCAAGCGGATAAAACTCTTCGGCAGAATATGGGGAAGGCAAGTGCAGCAGGACGCTTGCGGCCGAGGCGAACAGGATATGCGTGGCGTGGACGGCGGGCGATTCCTTGTCAGTTGGCGTATCGAGGATGCCAGCAAGGCACCGGCGGGCGTCGGCGATACGGTTGAGCGACAGACTGGCGTATCCGCAGATAAAGCATGCGGAATAGCGCAGTGCGGGATCGGTGGCGTCAAGATAGGGGCGCGCCGTCTTGGCGGCGAGGGTGGCCTGTCCGCGAAAGTACAGCGCTTCTGCCGTGGCAATGGCGCACGAATTGGGGTCGGAAATGCCTGCAACCGCAGCGTCAATCTGCCCCGGCACAAAGGCGGTGCACATCAACGGCATGGGAACGCATGGGTAGCCATCGCAGTCCATCTTCCATCTCCCATCAGGTGGCAACAATGCAGCAATTGTACTCCTGTTGCTCGGGACTGGATTTTGTGAGTATCGCCTACGATTATGCCGAACGTATAAAGGGAGGTCCCCGGTATCTGCCGCGTGTGCTGCGACCTCACGCCCAACCCTGTCGGCACCGTTGAGTGGGAGTAAGCTTCTACTCTTTTGGACGAATTGCATTGACGGAGAAGGGGTCCCGCGCAAACGTGTGCGGGACCCCTTTCGTTTTACTGTGCGGATAATGCTACGGATCGTTTTGGAAGGCTTGCGAGCATAGTGGTCCCGTTCTCGGAACTTGCTTCGACCTCTACCGTGCCACCGTGAAGCGCTGCAATTTCCCAAACGAGTGCTAGTCCGAGTCCTGTGCCGCCGTATGCCCTGCTGCGGGATTTGTCTAGACGAAAGAACGGCTGGAAGATGCTTTCTCGGTACTGCTTGGGTATTCCCGGTCCCTGGTCCTCGACTCGCAGGAACACGTGGCTGTCGTTGTCGCAGATGGAGACGTTGACAGTCGAGCCGGGGTGGCTGTAACGAATGGCGTTTTCGACCAGATTAAACACCAACCGATAGAGGAGCGTATCACTTCCGATTGCCAAAGCGTCTCCGGTGCAATCGAGGGTTACGTCCTTATTCTCGGCAAGTGGCGCAAGGTCGGTGAGGACCTCTTCGGACAAGGGGCCAAGTTCAACATCGTCCTCGCAAGGAACGCTGCGGAGCTCACTCATCTCGAGCAATACCTTGATCATTCGAGACATGCGCTCGGTTTGTTCTTGTAGCAGGCCGAGCAGCTCGGCTGTTTCGGGCTGCAAACCGGAGTGCTCGGAGATGAATAGTTCAATCTGTGCTTGCATAAGGGCGAGCGGGGTGCGCAGCTCGTGTGCGGCGTTGCCGGTAAACTGACGCTGTGCAGAGAACCCTTCGCCAAGACGGGCGATCATGTCGTTGAAAGAGGCGCTGCATCGTTGTAGCTCGGTGGGCACATCTTCACTGAGTCTGATTTCGCTTAGGTTGTCAGGCTGCACACGCTCAACCTGGGCTGCAAAAGCCCGTAGCGGTTTGAGCGCACGGCCGCTCACAAAGTATGCCAGCACGCCGCCAAGGAGTGTGACTCCAGCCGTGATGCACCAGGTTGTCGTGCCAAAAGCCTCTTGTGCGTCGTTTACGACGATCGTGACCTTGTCATCGGGGGTCGCTTTCGTTGGGTCGAACGCCTGGGGCGAATCTTCGCCGGTTGCGTTAAAGGCCGAGATGTCACTGCCGATGGCATCCATGTAGCGCATGCCCGTATAGCCGACCAGGCAGTTCGTCAGCACGCACGCCGCACACGTCAGCAGTGCCGTCATAATCGTTATGCGCCATTGCAGCGAAAGCCCTTTCATTCTCCATCCTCCATAACGTAGCCCTCTCCAATCCGATTGCGAATCGGGTCGTATTCCAAAGCGCCGCGCAACTTTTTGCGGAGCGACGAGATGTGAACGCGGGTTGCGTTGCTAAAGCTGTTCACGCTGCTATCCCAAACGTGTTCGATAAGCTCCTCTTGACTAACCGGACGCCCCTGATTAAGCATCAGATATTCTAAGATTCCCGTTTCCTTGCGCGTAAGAGATAAAGCCTCGCTGTCCACGGAAGCAATGCGCGCCTTGGTGTCAAAACGGAGCTTTCCGCAAGTTAAAACTATGTCGCTTTGTGTAAAGCGTCTGAGGGTAAGGCTGCGGATCCTTGCCGCAAGCTCGTCCAGATGAAACGGCTTGGTGAGGTAATCGTTGGCGCCGGCATCGAGTCCGGCGACTTTATCGGATACTTCGCCACGTGCGGACAGAATCAGTACCTTAGTCTCGCAGTCGGTTTTCCTAAGTTCCCTGAGTACGGTCATGCCGTCGATACGGGGAAGGTTGAGGTCGAGTACCACGAGGTCGAAGGCCTCAACGTCCAGTAGGCCGAGCGCCTCCTGTCCGTCGTGACAGCAGTCGACGCTGTACGCCAAGTTTCGCAAGCTGCGCGCGATTGCGTCACACAGCGCCCGCTCGTCCTCGACGATCAAAATACGCATAACAGTCTCCTTGCACATTTCAAATCGCGCTTAACACGGATTTTATAGCCGATATGGTCCAATGGTCGCGTAACGAAAGGAGTGGTCAGGTTGTTCAAAGCGGTAAAACCCGTGGTACAGGTCGCTTTGTTGATCGTCGGAATTGCCATGGTGTGCTTTGGCGTTATGCGTGGCGAGGCGGATGCCGTGCTGGCCAAAGCGATTAGGCTGTGCTTGGAGTGTATCGGAATTGGATAAAAGAGAAAACACTGCGTCGCATGTTTTGGCTCGATTTCGCGGATTCATTCAGGCGGCGGCGACGCTGGTCACCAACATTCACCTGCCAAACTTTGCCAAAGGCGGCATCTATCAGGGCGCGGGAAAAACAGTCTGCGTACCTGGACTTAATTGCTATTCGTGCCCCGCGGCATCGGGTGCGTGCCCCATCGGGTCGTTCCAGTCGGTGGTGGGTTCATCCAAGTTCAACTTTTCTTACTACGTCACCGGTACGCTCATTTTGCTCGGCGTGCTGCTGGGACGCTTTGTATGCGGCTTTTTGTGTCCGTTTGGCTGGCTGCAGGAGCTGCTTCACAAGATTCCCAGCAAAAAGTTCTCCACGAAAAAGCTTAAGCCGCTCACGTACATCAAGTATGTCGTGCTGCTGTTTGCCGTGGTGCTGCTGCCCGTCTTGGTGGTTAACGACGTGGGCATGGGCGACCCATTCTTTTGCAAGTACATCTGTCCCCAGGGTGTGCTCGAGGGCGCCATTCCGCTGGCGGCTGCCAATGCCGGAATTCGATCTGCGCTGGGGCAGCTCTTCACCTGGAAGCTTGTCGTTCTCATTGCCGTGGTAGTGCTGAGCGTTTTGTTCTATCGCCCCTTTTGCAAATGGATTTGCCCGCTCGGCGCATTCTATGCGCTCATGAATAGGGTGTCCTTGTTGGGGATTCAGGTTGACGCGTGCAAATGCGTCTCGTGCGGCAAGTGTTCAAGGGTTTGTCAGATGGACGTTGATGTGGTCCGCGCGCCCAATCATGCCGAATGTATCCGGTGCGGAAAGTGCATCGGGGCCTGTCCCGTCGATGCCATCAGCTATCGCTATGGCCTGGATGTGTCGGCAGAAAAGCTTCCCTTGACCGCCGATAAAAAGTAAACAAGCTTCGACAAAACGGAGGAATGACCATGAAGCTTTCTAAGATTGCGGCCCTGTTTATGGTGCCGGTATTGGCCTTGTGCCTTGTGGCATGTTCGGCGCCCGGTGGCAATGTGAGCGAATCTGCGGGCTCCGATCCTAAGATCGCAGAACTCACTGCGCAGAAGCCGGCCAATGTCGACGAGGCCGCCGAGCTGTATGCGAAGCTCATGCAGAAGGAGAACGAGATCTTTTCGAGTGATAACGCGCTGTGGGAAAAGGTATTCAATGCGGCAAATAAAGACTCGGCAATGATTGAGGACGGCAGCAATTACGGCGATTTCCTGCTCAAGACCATCGACGGCGCCAAGGATGAGTTTACGGCGGATGAGCTTAAGACGCTCAAGGCCGGTGCACAGCAGATCAAGGAGATCGAGGACAAGCTCGAGAGCTTGGAGAAGGAGTTCCCCGGCTGTGGAAGCACGCCGAGCGCAGGCGAGAGCGTTGACGCTTCGACCGCTGGCATGACGGCTGGTGCCAATGCTTCGAGCGAGGCGACGAAGTTCCCCAGCTTTACGGGCAAGGACCTGGATGGCAACGACGTGAGCAGCGACGAGCTGTTCTCTAAGAACAAGGTTACCGTCATGAACTTCTGGTTCACCACGTGCAAGCCGTGCGTGGGCGAGCTGGGCGATCTTGAGAACCTGAATCAGGAGCTTGCCGAGAAGGGCGGTCAGGTCGTGGGCGTCAATTCCTTTACGCTCGATGGTAACAAGGGTGAGATTGCAGATGCCAAGGATGTGCTGAGCAAGAAGGGCGTGACGTATAAGAACATCTGGTTCAAGTCGGATAGCGAGGCCGGTAAGTTTACGTCAAATCTGTTCTCGTTCCCGACAACGTATGTCATCGATCAGAATGGCAACATCGTAGGGGATCCAATCGTGGGAGCCATCAGCTCCGCCGAGCAGCGCGCAGCGCTCGATAAGCTGATCGATCAGGCAATCGCAAGCAGCGAACAGTAGGTTCGAATGTGGCAAAGGGACAGTCCCTTTGCCACATTGTCAATGCCATGTGCGGGATGGTGCGCCACGCAACGTGCCGTCCCGTTCGTTTTTGTGCGGTTCCCAACATTCCTCACTGGCACCGGCAAAACAGTTTCCATTGATACGGCTCCTAGAGACCCAGAAGGGCACACATAACGGCCTTGATGGTGTGCTGACGGTTCCCTGTCTCACGGAAGATGACCAAAGCGTTGGCCTCAAAGCGCTCGTTGGCAATCTCAAAGCCCTCGGTGATGATCTTGCGGTACAGGTCATTCTTGCGACAGTTGACTTTTGCTGCTCCCTATTATTCCTGATAGATTAGACCATGGGAGAAGGAGTCGCAGATGACCATGGTGCAAAACGTTGTAGAGAAGCTCCCTTTTTGGGCGCATCTGTCTTCTGACGAGAGGACGCTCGTTTTGGAGCAGGCCGTCTTGCGCACCTTCGATGCCGGCCAGCTTATCGGCGGCAGCGATAGCTCCTGTACCGTCATGTTCCTTGTCGTTCAGGGTGGTGTCCGCGTCAGCCTCCTTTCCGAGGAAGGCAAGGAGATCACGCTCTTTAGGATTGGGTGCGGCGAGTGCTGCGTTACAACAGCTTCGTGCGTAATTCGGCAAATCTCCTTTGGCACGTTGGTTGCCGCAACAGAGAAATCCGAGCTCCTTATTGTGCCTATCGGTGTTTGCGAGCATCTTGCCAGCAACAATATTTTCGTCAAAGTCTTTATGCTCGAAGTGGAGGCGCGGCGCTACTCTCAGGTGGTTCGTGTGCTCCAACAGATGCTTTTCCGACGTCTCGACCAGCGTGTTGCCGACTATTTGGTTGAGCGATGCCAGGCAACGGGGTCAATGGAGCTCCGGGTCACTCAAGACGAGCTGGCGCGTGACATCAACTCTGCCCGCGAGGCGGTGACGCGCGTGCTGCGTCGTCTTGCCAATGAAGGTCTTGTCGAGGTGAAGCGCGGGCGAATCCTTGTTCTGGATGTCGACGGTTTGACACGCCTGCCGTAGCGATGGCTTTGCCATGGTGCCTATCCACCCAGTGCCTGGCACTCGCTCTTAAGAAAAAATTGTCCCATACGGTGACTTGGTCACGGAACCGGTCTGCGCCTTCCGGGCATACTGGCATCAAACGATAGGGCAAGCGAGCAAAGGAGCTCATCATGGGATTGTTCAATCTATTTGCTGGGGTGGATATCAACAAAGGTGTTGAAGAGTGCCGTGCGACCGAAGGTGCGGTGTTGATCGATGTGCGTGGCGCTGATGAGTATCGGCAGGGACATATCCCCGGTGCCATCAACATTCCCCTCGATGGCGTCAATCGCGTGCTTGTCGAGTATCCAAAGAAGGATACGCCTCTGTTCGTGCATTGCCTGAGTGGCGCTCGTAGCGGTCGCGCTGCGAGCTTTCTTCAGCGTGCGGGCTACGTCAACGTGAAGAACATCGGCGGAATCAATAGCTACAGCGGAAAGGTGGTGCGTTAACTATGAAGGTGGTTATCGTGGGGGGCGTTGCTGGCGGTGCATCGGCGGCAGCGCGCTTGCGCAGGCTTGACGAGCAGGCGGAGATTGTCGTTTTTGAGCGCACAGGTTATGTCTCCTATGCTAACTGCGGATTGCCATACTTTATTGGCGGCGTGATTGAGGAGGAGCCTGCGCTCACGCTGCAATCGCCCGAGGGCTTTTGGAATCGATTCCGCATTGCCGTGAAGACGAGCCACGAGGTGATCGCCATTCATCCCGATGTGCATACGGTTGACGTTCGCGACCTGCTCACCGGCGAGGAATTTGTCGAGACGTATGACAAGCTGATTCTTTCGCCAGGCGCGCATCCCATTCGCCCCGCTCTTGCGGGAATCGATTTGGATAAGATCTTTAGCCTTCGAACGGTAGAGGACACGCTGCGCATTCATGGTTATGTGCAAGAGCATGAGCCGAGGAGCGCCGTGGTGATCGGTGGCGGCTTTATCGGTGTTGAGGCTGCCGAGAACCTGCGTGGCTTGGGTCTCGAGGTGACGCTTTTGCAGCGCCCCGGGCAGCTGATGAACAACCTGGACTACGACATGGCGACGCTGCTTCATGCAGAGGTCCGCGAGCATGGCATTGACCTGCGCCTTCGTGCCGACGTTACGGGCTTTGAGGAGGCCGATGGCCGTGTGGTCACACATGTGGCGGGCGATGATTCCATTATGGCCGATATGGTGCTACTCGCTATCGGCGTTGCGCCCGAGAGCCATTTGGCAAAGAAAGCTGGTATCGAGCTGGGCATCAAGGGCTCCATTGTGGTGAACGACCGCATGGAGACGTCTGCTCCTGACGTATATGCCGTGGGTGATGCCGTGCAGGTCAAGCATCAGGTGACGGGTGAGGACGCGGTGATTTCCCTTGCAGGCCCCGCTAATAAGCAGGGACGTATCGTCGCCGACGTGATTTGTGGCTTAGACAGTCGCTATCAGGGCTCGCTGGGTTCTTCGGTAATCAAAGTGTTCGACTTGACAGCTGCGAGCACGGGTCTTTCTGTGAAGGCAGCGCGTGCGGCGGGAATCGATTACGAGAGCGTCGTGCTGTCACCTGGATCGCATGCGGGTTATTATCCCGGGGCCACGCCCATGACCATGAAAGTTGTGTTTGAGAGGGAAACCTTGCGTCTGCTGGGCGCGCAGATTGTGGGCATCGATGGCGTGGACAAGCGCATCGATGTGCTGGCGACGGCAATCCAGGCCGGTATTCGGGCCGATAAGCTCAAGGATTTGGATTTGGCTTATGCGCCGCCGTATTCTTCGGCGAAAGACCCGGTGAACATGGCCGGTTTTATGATCGAAAACGTGGGCTCGGGCATGCTCAAGCAGTGGCATTGGGAGCAGGAACCGGATCTGCCGCGCGATGGTAGTGTGCAGCTGCTCGATGTCCGTATGGTTGGCGAGTATGACCTCGGACATATCGACGGCTTTGTGAACATTCCCGTCGATGACTTGCGTGCTCGCTTGGGGGAGCTTGACGTGACAAAGCCTGTTTATGTTATTTGCCAAAGTGGTCTTCGCAGCTACATTGGCTGCCGCATCCTCGCTCAGTACGGTTTTGACTGCTATAACTTCTCGGGTGGCTATCGCTTCTTTGCTGCTGTGACTAAAGACCATCGCGGTAGCGATAACGTGATGCCGTGTGGATTGGAAAAGTAAGGCCTTTTGAGCGGCGTGTATGACAATGACAAGATAGAGTAGGACAAACGCGTCGAATACGAACGGCGGGGGAGAGCGGGCAAGTGCGCTCGCGTGGGAGAGGTTGCCGTCCATGCTGGAGCTCAAGGGTATTTGCAAAAGGTACGTTACGCAGTCGTTTACGCAGGTGGCGCTCGACAGCGTAAGCCTGTCTTTTCGCGATAACGAGTTCGTGGCCATTCTGGGTCCTTCGGGCTCGGGCAAAACCACGATGCTCAACGTTATCGGTGGGCTCGATCATTTCGATTCCGGCGACCTGCTGATCGATAGCATTTCGACCAAGGACTTTCGCGATCGCGATTGGGATGCCTATCGCAACAACCGCATCGGCTTTGTGTTCCAGAGCTATAACCTCATTCCGCATCAGACCATTTTGGAAAACGTGGAGCTGGCGCTGACGCTCACGGGCGTGGGGCATGCCGAGCGCCGCCGACGTGCACGCGAGGCGTTGGAGAAAGTCGGCCTGGGCGAGCACGTTAACAAGCGCCCGAGCCAGCTATCGGGCGGGCAGATGCAGCGCGTGGCCATCGCCCGCGCCCTGATCAATGATCCCGAGATTGTGCTGGCCGACGAGCCGACCGGTGCCTTGGATTCAACGACATCCGTGCAGGTCATGGATCTGCTCAAGGACGTTGCGCGCGACCGCCTGGTCATCATGGTCACGCACAATCCTGAGCTTGCGTACCAATACGCCACGCGCATCGTCAACCTGGCGGACGGCAAGATCACCGACGATTCCGATCCCTTCGATGTTGCCAAAGCCGCACGTCGCGAGGCCAAGCCCACGCGCAAAACCTCGATGAGCTTTGTGACGGCGCTGGGGCTTTCTGCCCGAAACCTCATGACCAAGAAGGGCCGTACGGCCATGACGGCCTTTGCGGGCTCGATTGGCATTATCGGTATCGCGGCGATTCTGGCGCTGTCCAATGGCGTAAACGGCTACATCAAAAAGGTCGAGGAGGATACGCTCTCGAGCTACCCACTCACCATTTCCAAGCAGGATTACGACCTGTCATCTATGATGGGCGGGCAGGGGGCTGCGGATGATGACTCGCCTGAAAACGTGGATTCGTCCGACGACAGTGCCGGCGGCAAGGCTAAGGGAACCGATAAGATTCCCGTGGTCACGGCCGTAAAGGATATGTTTGCGAGCGTTAAGTCCAACGACATGACGAGCTTTAAGGCATGGCTCGATGCCGGTGGCGATGGCATCGATAAAGAAGTCAATGCTATCCAGTACGGTTATGGCGTGACGCCGGTTGTCTATCGTGCCGGCAAGAGCGATGAGAAGCCCGTCCGGCTGGTGCCCAACGCTATGACTGCGGCAATGAGCGGAGGCGCGAGCTCGGCGGCGACGGTGAGCATGGAATCCATGGGAACCTCGGTCTTTAACGAGATGATCGACGACCAGAGCCTGCTCGACAGCCAGTACGATGTCGTCGCCGGTCATTGGCCCACGTCTGCCAACGAAGCCGTCATGGTGCTTTCGAGCCGTGGCACGGTGGGCGACTACACGCTCTATAGCATCGGCGCGCTGGATATCGATGAGCTCAACGACCTTGTTAACAGCGCTATGACGGCTGACGGTGGGGTCGAAACGCCCGAGACCGGCACCGACTTTACCTACGACGATGCGCTGTCCACGACGTTTAAGGTGTTGTCGCCGGCCGATGCCTATCGCAAAAACGAAGAGACCGGCATGTGGACCGACATGTCTGACGACGCCGACTTTATGGCCGCCAAGGTTGCCGACGGTATTGATGTGCACATTGTGGGCGTGGTGCGACCTAACGAGACAGCCAATGCGAGCGCGTTGTCTCCGGGTATTGCCTATACGCATGCGCTGACCCGCCAGCTTATGGAGCGCGCCGCCGATTCGCAGATTGTGCAAGAGCAGCTTGCCCACCCCGAGACGGATGTCTTTACGGGCAAAACCTTCGACGAACTGCAAGGCGAGGCCAAGCAAGGCGTGGATCTGGGCAGCATGTTCAGCGTGGACGAGGCGGCGCTGAAGAGTGCGTTCTCGTTTGATACGTCTGCGCTCTCAGGTGCGGCGGGCGGTATGGACCTGTCGGGTCTTGACTTGTCCGGGCTGGACATTGACCTTTCGGACGTTGGCAAGGATATCGACTTCAGCGACATCATGGCAAAAGCACCGGCCCCAGATTTCTCGGGCATCTTTGACGGTCTGGAGCTCACGCCCGAGCAAATGCAGCAGGTGGGAACGCTTGCCAACCAGCTGTTTGAGGGCTTTTTGCAGTCTGATCAGTTTAAGGCGTTGACGCCCGATGATCTTAAGGATGCGTCAAAGCTCGCTGCCGCATTCTCGACGTATCTTGAGAATGATGCCACAGCGCAGCAATACCTGACTCAGCTCAAAGCGCTCGGCGGCGATGCCCTGGTTGAGCGCCTGCAACAGGCGATGACCGACTATGTGCAAAAGCAGCTGGCTCCGTATCTGCAGCAGGCTATGGATCAGGTGATGAAGTCGATTAGCGATCAGATTGCGGCGACGGTGTCAGCTCAGCTCAAAGCGGGCGCGGCAGGGCTCATGGACCAGATGGCGACGCAGATGTCTTCGAGTTTTGCCAACCTGGCGAGCGCTATGCGTGTGGATGCGAGTGCCTTTGCTCGTGCCATCCATTTCAACATGGACGCCGAGGACCTGAGTTCGCTCATGATGAGCTATGCCAAGGCTTCGAAGCTCACCTACGACAACAATCTGACCACGTTGGGCTATGCGGATGAGGCAGACCCCATCTCGGTTAAGATTTTCCCGCGCGACTTTGAGGCCAAGGAGCGCGTACTTGATCACATCGATGCGTACAACAAGCAGGTCAAAGCCGCCGGCCACGATGAACAGGCAATCTCGTACACCGACTACATGGGCATCATCATGGGTTCGGTGACCGACATCGTGAACACCATCAGCTTGGTGCTCATCGCATTCGTGAGCATCAGCCTGGTGGTGAGCTCCATCATGATCGGCATCATCACCTACATCAGTGTGCTGGAGCGCAAAAAGGAGATCGGTATCCTACGCGCAATCGGTGCGTCGAAGCGCAACGTGGCCAACGTATTCAATGCCGAGACCTTTATCGAGGGCCTCATCGCCGGTGTCTTTGCCATTGTCGTCGTGGTGGCCGTGAGTTTCCCGGTTAATGCCTGGGCGCTTGCTGCCAAACAGGTACCCAATCTGATGAGCCTGCCCGTGCAGGATGCGCTGGTGCTCATTGCAATTTCGGTGCTGCTGACGGTCGTCGCCGGCCTGCTGCCCGCCCGTAGCGCATCCAAGAAAGACCCCGTGGAGGCCCTGCGCTCCGAATAATGTGACAAAGGGACGGTCGCTTTGTCACATTGAGACCCTTGCGAAATTAGAGCGTAAGCCTTTAGTTCTTCTTTGCAGAGAGCATGAGCCTAATTTCCGGATGGGTGTATTCGTCGAATTCTTCTGCGGCTTCGGTGTCAAAGGTGTAGTACGACTTGATAGATTCGTCCTCCGTCTTGATGCTGATTTCTTCATATAGGGATCCGGCTAAAAATGCCTGTTTAAATTCATCCGACAGGCTACATGGCGTGAGGAGGCCCGGTGTGGCAACGGAAATGTCCAACCCGTTGAGCGGGGCGCAGAGCGTCGCGATATCCTGCTCGGCGCGGGCGAGGTTGTCTGCAAGGCTTGCCTCGGGGTCGATCTGACTGGTGTAATCGACGTCCGTGAGCATGCCGTCTGCATCAAAAGAAAGGTAGACATAGGCTGCTTGAGCGCCAAGGTCATTATCGCGCAGATAGCCGATAATGCGGTAGCCGTAGTCGTGATACGACTCGTATGGGTCGTCTGCCGCGACGCGTTCGCACACGGGCTCCAAGGCATCTTGCGCGATGGCGAGCTGCTCGGCGGCTGCAGCCTTTCTTGCCTGAAGCTCGTTATTTCCCTGGACAAACTGCGGGATGTAGACGCCAAGCAGCACAATGGCGGGCACGACGATGAGGGCGATCATCTGCTTCTTGGCGCTCGGAATCGTCACGCCGTATGCGTTTGCCATGGCTTCGGCGTTGCTCGAGGTCTCGGCCAGCACGTCTGCCGCCGTGGCGACTGCCCCTACGGCGCTGGCAACCTCGGCGGCACCGCCCAGGTTGCGCGCGAGATCGTTATCGCTGTTCTTGAGCAGGCGGCCGGCAGCTTGCGTGGCAAGCACGCCGGCGACCTCCGCGGAACGGTCCTTGTTGGTCTGGGCTACCGCAAGCCTGCTCTGCAGCTCCTTCCACTGTTTGCCCTGCATTCCAAAGCGCGGTGCAAGAGCGCAATAGCAAAAGACGGCGAGTTCGATTACGGTGAGTGCGATGGCGGTATATATGCCCGCGGGTTGGAATTCTTTTTGGTGGAACGCGATATCGTTGATCATTTGGAGCGGCAACATCAGCAGGCATGCTACGAACGACATGGCGAGTGCAGTCGCTGCGATCTTGGGGTACGTGCAGTACCGCTGGATGCGTTTCTTTTCTTGCTCGGTGAGCTGCTGCATGGGGGCCTCGACTCTCATCGTTCTACGCGGACGATGCACGCATGCGTTTGAGTATAAATGAGTGCAGGGCGTCGGTTGCTCTAACACGGCGCTAATGGCGTGGTGTTAGAGCACAAGGCATAATGAACATGACAAAGGGGCAGTCCCTTAGTCATGTTCGTTGATATGAGAGAAGAGTAGATGATCCTTTCGCTGGCCCCCATGGAGGGAATTACCGGGCATGTGTTTCGTCGCGTGCATGCGGAGTGCTTTGGCGCGCTCGACTGTTATTACACGCCGTTTTTGCCGCCGCCGCGGGTGGGCAATCGCTTTGGCGGCAAGGCGTTTAAGGAGATCGATCCTGCCAATAACCAGGGGCTCAACGTGGTGCCTCAGTTGATGTCCAAGAACGCGGATGAGTTTGTGTGGGCGGCACAGGTGCTCGCCGACATGGGCTATCGAGAGGTCAATCTCAACTTGGGTTGCCCCTCGGGGACGGTTGTCGCCAAGGGCAAGGGCTCGGGCTTTTTGCGCCACTTGGACGAGCTCGAAGTGTTCTTGAGCGATGTGTGCGAACGTTCGCCGTTGCCGGTGTCGGTAAAAACCAGGCTGGGGCTGGAGAGCGACGACGAATACGAGCGTGCGCTCGATCTGTATTGCCGCATGCCGCTGGCAGAGCTGATTGTGCACCCGCGCGTGCAAAAGGACCGCTATACGGGCTCGCCGCGCAAAGAGTTTTATGGCGAGACGTTGGAGCGGGCACCGTTTCCGGTGGCATACAACGGGGACATTTTTGATCTTGAGGATATGGACGCGCTGGTGGAGGCCTATCCTGCTACGCGCCACGTGATGCTGGGACGCGGGTTGCTCGCGAACCCTGCGCTGGCACGCATGGTCAACGGCGGTCCTGTTGCCACAGCAGCCGAGCTGCAGCGTTTCCACGACACGCTGTTTGCGGCATATGCAGAAGAGATTGGCGGCAATGCGGTCTTCCGCATGAAGGAGTGGTGGTTCTACGCCAAGTGCGCTTTCGCTGATCCCGCTACCGTCCACAAGATCGTACGCAAGACCAAAAAGGTCGACGAATACCGCGCCGCCGTCGAGCGCGTCTTTCGCGAGCAGCCACTTGCACCCATAGCCCGCTTCCACGGCTAGTTGGTCGTTGGGGACGTTCTTTAACGACTAGTCATTTAAGAACGTCCCCAATGGCTGTGTTGCACTAGAGCAGGTTCTCCTGCACCCACGCGATGATGTCGCTCGATTCGTAGAGTGGCTTGCCGTCGATGAACAGGCAGGGAACCTGGCGTTTTCCGCCGACGGCGATGAGTGTCTGCTCGGCATCGGTATCGGTCGAGATATTGCGCTCGGGAATGGTCACGCCGTTATCGGCAAGGAAACGCTTGACCTTTATGCAATACGGGCAGCCGGTCATGACGTACAGCGCGAGCTCATGATTAGTAGCCATAGGTCTCCAATCGGTTGCGGTTTTGATTGAAATACCCAAAGCCGCCGCGGTCTATGCGCGCGTCAACGACGACTCGATGGCCTGGACCAGAAACGCCGTGGCTCCGGTGCCGCAGGGCTTGTCGTAGTAGTCAACAAAGCGCTGGTCGGCAAGATAGCCGTGGGCGAGACCCAGGTACGCTTCATTCTGGGGTTCACGTCCCCAGTTAAGGCCAATCCATCGACGGTGCATTGCGACAAGTTTACGGGTCTCGTTGCTCTCTGGGTCGCCGTCGCCCGTGGCAATCGAGAGCTGATCCAGAATAGCGCGTTCAAGTTCTTTCATGTCATTCCATGTCTCGGGATCCATGTCCAGTAACGTTTCGTTTGCTGCATCGATAGCCTCATCGCCATAGCGCGCCCGCGCTTCGGCGCCGTAGCGCTCCTCGTTTTCCTGCACGGTGCGCCAGCGCTCCAGTTGCGGCAGGACGGCGCCCATGAGCGAGACGGCTTCGTCGAGCGACATGCCGGTGTTTTGCGCCAACCGCGGGGCACAGTCCTCGATTATCGCCTCCATCGTGGTGTCGTAGGTGTACTTGCCGTGGTCGTAGCACCACTTGCAGTAATGGTCAGTCGTGGCGCCCATGGCATCGGTGCCGCAGTCGTCGGGCGTGAGTATCATGCCGCAGCTCTGGCAATAGTGCTCGGGCATTTCGAGCAGATGAGACAGAGGCTCGCCGGTCACGGCGGCGATGAGCTTCATCATGTCGATGCCCGGTGTGACCTCGCCACGCTCCCAACGGCTGACGGCTTGGCGTGTGACAAAGAGCTTGGCGGCGAGCTGCTCCTGGGTAAGGTGATGGGCGCGACGGACAGCGATGAGCTTTTCTGCAAAGGCCATAACGGCTCCTATCTGCTGGTTGATGGCTTAAGCATACGCGGCGGCAGGCGCCCTTCCAAGCAACCGTTGGTTGCACGACGGGGGACCGCGGCGAAGAATTGCGCGCAACGCCCCACACCTTCATGCCGTACAATGGCCGGCATGGAACCTATTGCACACATACATACCGACCTGCCGCAGAAGTTCGGCATTCCGCGCAACAGCTTTTTGGCGCCCCATCTGCAGGGACGCATCGTCTTTGAGCCGGAATTTGCCTCCAACGCAGCAGTTGAGGGTCTGGATTCCTTCTCTCACCTATGGCTGCTCTGGCGCTTCGAAAACGGAACGCCCGGCGGCACGGCTAAGGATATTGCCGCCGACGCTAAAACACAGGACAGGTCCGGCACTAATGCCAAGTGGTCGAAGACCGTGCGCCCGCCGCGTCTGGGCGGAGCCGAACGTGTGGGAGTGTTTGCCACGCGCAGCCCGTTTCGCCCTAATCCCATCGGTCTTACCTGTGTCAAGCTCGATCGTATCGAGCTTACCGATGACGGCCCCATCATCCATGTGCTGGGGGCCGACCTGCGCGACGGCACGCCCATCTACGACATTAAGCCCTACATTCCGTTTGCGGACTGTCACCCGGATGCGACCGGTGGCTGGATTGAGGATGCTCCGTGGCAAGAGCTCGACGTCGAGTTCCCGCAAGCACTGCAGGATATGGTCCCGCCCGCAAAGCTCCCTGGCTTGGTCGAGGTCCTTCGCCAAGATCCGCGCCGCGCGGGCAGCAAGCACGAGCCAAACCGCGTTTACCATTTGGCTTACGCCGGGCTCGACATATCTTTTACGGTCGATGAAACCCAGCTAACCGTAGTCGCCGTCAACGACGCGCGAGACTAACCAGCCATTCGTCCGCACCCGTCAAATTAAGCGCCAAACCCCGCGCCAAAACCGCCCACGCTGGTGGACAATAACGCCTATCGAAACAGTCTACTTTGCACGGGAGTCCAGCATGAAATACGACTTCACTTCAATCATCGACCGCCACGGCATGGACTCCATCGCCGTTGACTCTTGGGGCGAGATCCCCGGCATGGCTCCAAACGCACCCGACGAGGGCTTCGATCGCATTCCCATGTGGGTGGCCGACATGAACTTTGCCACGGTGCCCACGGTCCAGGAGCGCATCATTCAGCGTGCCCAGCATCCCATGTTTGGCTACTTTAACCCGCGTCCCGAGTACTTCGACCGCATCATCGAATGGCAGAGTCGCCGCAATGGCGTCGAGGGCCTGCGCCCTGAACATATCGGCTACGAAAACGGCGTACTGGGCGGTGTCGTGTCGACGTTGCGCGCGTATGTACAGCCGGGCGATGCGGTGTTGGTCCACAGCCCCACCTACATCGGCTTTACCAAGTCTATCGAAGCCGCGGGCTATCGTATTGTCCACAGCCCGCTTAAACTCGACAACCAGGGCGTGTGGCGCATGGACTTTGAGGACATGGAGCGCAAGCTCGCCCAAAACCACATTCATGCCGCGGTATTCTGCTCGCCGCACAATCCCTGCGGCCGCGTATGGGAGCGTGACGAGATCGAGCGCGCCATGGACATCTATCGCCAGCACGATTGCGTGGTGATCTCGGACGAGATTTGGTCCGATATCATCCTGCCGGGGCACAAGCACATCCCGACGCAGTCGGTGAGCGAGGATGCTCGCATGCGCACGGTTGCCCTCTACGCGCCCAGCAAGACGTTCAACCTGGCGGGTCTGGTCGGCAGCTACCACATCATCTATAACGAAACACTGCGCGACCGCGTGTGCGCCGTGTCCAACAAGACTCACTACAACGAGATGAATGTCCTCTCCATGCATGCGCTTATCGGTGCCTACCAGCCGCAAGGCTACGAGTGGGTGGACGAGCTCAACCAGGTGCTTGCCGGCAATATCGAGTACTTCTGCGATTACGTGGACGAGCATTTTGAGGGCGTGTCCTATTCACGTTCGCAGGGCACGTACATGGTGTTTCTGGACTGCACCGAGTGGTGCCGCGAGCATGGCCGCGATATTCAGTGGCTGCTCGACGAGGGGGCGCGCGTGGGCGTGGGGTATCAGGACGGCCGTCCGTTCCACGGGCCCTGCCACATTCGCGTGAATCTGGCGCTGCCGCTTTCGCGCGTGAGGGAAGCGTGCGACCGCCTGGACCGCTACGTTTTTAATGCACGGTAAGCGTGCGCTGCATGTGGGGCCTTCTGCCAAGTCGGCTAGAAGGCCCCACATGGTAAAGCGTCTGTAACCATTGGGCACTCGTGTGGTTTTGTTTGCTATTATCTTTAACCATTTCAGTCTGTAAACAGGATCGTCTGGAGCTCGATGAAAAGACCCCGTCGCTCGGTTGCCATTTCGTTGTTTGTCGCGCTTGCAGTGGCGAGCGCCTTTGTCGTAGCGATAGCTGGCTGTTCCGGGTCGAATGGCAGAGCCTCGACGCCTGCATCAAAAGGCCCGGGACACCTCGCAGGTCAAGGACGACAACCTTAAGACGCTCAACGTTGGCAGCGACCTCTATCCGCCGTTTGTGTATACCGACGAGTACGGCGATATCGTTGGCCTGGATGTCGAGATATTGACCGAGGCTTTGGCCCGCATTGGTTACAAGCCAAAGTACCAGCTGATCGATTGGGAAAAGAAGAACGAGCTACTGGCGAGCGGCGAGCTCGATTGCGTCATGGGCAGCTTTAGCATGACGGGTCGCGAAGACGAGTATCGTTGGGCCGGCCCATACCTTGCGAGCCGCCAGGTGGTCGCGGTCGATCCCCAGAGCGATATCTACACGCTTGCCGATCTTGAGGATAAGGTCGTGGCGGTCCAGTCCACCACCAAGCCTGAGGACATTTTGCTCAATCGTACAAATGAAAACGTTCCGCAGATCAAGGAACTCTACTGCTTTTCGGACCGCTCATACCTGAACCCGGCGCTTGTCGAGGGTCTGGTCGACGCCATCGCCGCGCATGAGTCCTCGCTGCTCACCTACGAAAAAGACTATGGTGTGACGTATCGAATTTTGGATGAGCCGCTGCTTGAGGTTGGTTTGGGTACCGCTTTCGATATCAACGATACGCGCGGCATCGACGTTAAGCTCACCCATGCCTACCAGGAAATGCTAGCCGACGGCACCATGAAACGCCTGGTGTCAAAGTACTTTGATGACCCTTCGCCCTTTTTGAATATAGAGGGCCTGTCATGATCGGTGCACCCGACCACGCCGTAGAGAAGCGGGGCAATCGTTCGGCAGGGGCATGGCTCCTTGTCGCCCTGCTGGGGATGGCGCTCTCGGTTGTTGCCGGTATGATGAGCTACGGCTACACGACAGCTCAGGCCGAGCAGCGCTTTGCCGACGTTGTCGATTACGTGGCGACGCAGAGCCTTTCCTACGATGCATTCAACAGCGCCTATACGACCAAAAACCTGATTCGCGTTATGGAGATCGCCGGAGAGACAGCGCGCGATATGGAGCGCGACGGTTCGGTGGATAACGCCATGCTGGAGCAATATGCCGACCAGTTCAACGTGAGCGCACTGATCGTAACGGACGCATCGGGCAACCTGGTGTCTGAGTTCTCGACGGATGGCGTGGGCTACGAGTCGCTTGCTACGTATCTCAAAGAAACGTCCGTGCTGGAGGTGGCAGCCCATCCGCTTAAGTTCTATACCGCCCGTATCACGCTTGCGGATGATTCGGTCGCAGACATTGGCTGCGTGACCCGGCAGGATGGCGAGGGCATCGTTGTCGCAGTGAGACACCAGAGCGCCAAGGCGGTCGCGAGCAATACGCTCAAACTGCAGAGCCTGCTCGGTGGTTACGAGACCATCGACAGTGGCAATATCGTGATCGAAAGCGATGGCAAGGTCGTTGCGACCAATGTCGTTGAACCCACCATATTGGGCGTATTCGATCTGCCTGCAACGGATGTCTTTATTGTCGACGGTATTAAGGATCGATGCCTGCCCGGCAAAGTCCGACTGGTCAACGCCAGCGGCGAGTGGTATTTGGGCACATTTGGAAAAGCGCGCGGGTTCTACGTGTACACCTATGCCTCGGCGCGGCGCTACTTTGAGGTCGTCGCGGCTGTTGCTGCCGGCGTGCTGGTGCTCTACGGCGGTGTTATAGCCGTTGTTGTGATGGCGCGTCGCCGCGCTGATCGTCGACGTTTGACGGACTTGCTGCAGCAGGAGCGCGACTATGGTGACAGGCTGGCTAAGGCAGCGCGTGAGGCCTCGTCTGCCAACTCGGCAAAGACGGAGTTTCTACGTCGCATGAGCCACGATCTGCGCACGCCCATCAACGGCATTCGCGGCATGGTCGAGGTCGGCGATGCCAATGCGGACGATCTGCAAAAGCAGACCGAGTGCCGCTCAAAAATCTGGACGGCATCGGGACTGCTGCTCGACCTTGCCAACGAGGCGCTCGATATGAGTCGCTTGGGGAGCGGCCAGGTCAATCTGGAACTTGTTCCCACAAACTTGGTGACCCTCACCCGCGAAGTGTGCGATATTCTGGAGCGCCAGGCCGAGGAGCGCCTGGTGACAATTGTCTACGACCAGCAGACGCTTAATCATCCCTATGCGTGGGTGAGCATGACGCACCTCAAGCGTTTGTTGCTCAATATTGCCGGCAATGCCGTCAAGTACAACCGCCAGGGCGGCTATGTCCGCCTGGTGTGCCGCGAGGTGGAGCCGGCGGATGGCATCCCCGTCTATGAATACACGATCGCCGACAACGGTATTGGCATGAGCGAGGAGTTCCAACAGCACCTCTACGAGCCGTTTTGCCGCGAGGAGCAACAGGTGGAAGGTACTTCATCGGGAACTGGCCTGGGCGCGCCTATCGCAAAACAGTTGGTCGAGCTTATGGGCGGAACCATGAGCTTTACGAGCGTCTTGGGGCAGGGGACGACGTTTACCATCTGTCTACCGTTCGAGAAATGCAAACGCTCCGAGATTCCTCAGGCAGTTCGCGTGGATGGGGGCGATGGCGATGCACTCCAGGGCTTGCGCGTTTTGCTCGTAGAGGATAACGATCTGAATGCCGAGATCGCGCAGTTTACGCTCAGCCGTGCCGGTGCCGTCGTGTCGCATGCTAAGGATGGCGAGTCTGCCGTTGAGGCGTTTGCCGCGAGCGCACCGCACGAGTACGACGTGGTGTTGATGGACACCATGATGCCTGGCATCGATGGCCTTGAGGCCACGCGTCAGATTCGAGCACTCGATCGCGAGGATGCCGCGACCACGCCGATTATCGCCGTGAGCGCCAACGCCTTTGCCGACGATCGCAGGCTTTCGCGCGAGGCGGGCATGAACGCGCGCCTGAGTAAACCCGTGAGCTCGCAGGAGCTCGTTGAGGCGCTTGCGCACATCGCCGCCGACGCTTCATAAGCATATGGCCCGGTTCCAAGGTGGGTTGGAGCCGGGCCATATTGCTATTTGTGACGTCTGCTCTTGAGGCTTACTTTTCCTGAATCTGCTTACCGCAGAGATGCTCAATCGAAATCTCGTAAAGCTGGACGCCCTTAATGTCCTTGGCGATTTCCTCTTCGACTTCCTCGGCAGAAGGGTAGTACTTAAGGGCGAGCTGGCGGACTTTGTCCTCGATAAACGCGGGGGTGTCATTCGCCAGGCGACAACGGCCAAAGACGACGGTGCTCATAACGTAGGGAGCCCAGTCGCCGTTCTGGTACCACTCGTTTCCGTAAACGGTAAAGCAGACTTTGTCATCGCGCTTGAGTGCGTCGACCTTGTGGCCAGCCTTGGCGCCATGGAAATAAATCTTGTCGTGCTCGGCGTCAAAGAAGTAGTTGACGGGAATGGCGTACGGGTAGCCATCGTCGCCGTTGACGGCAAAGACGCCGCGCTTGCAGGTAGCGAGCAGTTCGCGCGCTTCCTCGTCGGTGATGGCGCGTTTCTTTCGACGTAAGGGCCTAAACATCGTTGGCTTCCTTTCTGGTCGTGCGTGGTGGTTGAGCACAAACTATAGCGAAACGGATCCGTTTTTCTTGATGCGGGCGAGTATGATTTTGAGCTTGTTAAAGTCGAGCGGTTTGGACAGATGGGCGTTCATGCCGGCATCGTGTGCCGCCTGGGCGTCTTCGGCAAAGGCGTTGGCGGTGAGCGCGATGATGGGGATATCGGCTGCATCGACCTTCTCGCTCAGACGAATCACGCGGGTTGCCTCGTAGCCGTCCATGTCCGGCATCATAATGTCCATCAAAATGGCATCGAAGCTGCCGGCGGGATGCGACAGGTACAGATCGACGACTTCGTTGCCGTTGGCGGCGCGGGTGACCACGATGCCCTCGGATTCTAGCAGCGCCTGGGCAATCACGGCATTCAATTCGTTGTCTTCGGCGAGCAGCACGTTCATGTCGGCGAGCGAGCAGTCGGGCGCACTCTCAACCGTATTCGCCCGCGCCTGGGGATTCTCGTCGATATCGAGCGGAATCTCCACGTAGAACGAGGTGCCCACATGGAGCTCACTGGTGACTTCGATAGTGCCGTCCATCAGTTCAATAAGCGACTTGACGATTGGCATGCCCATGCCGGTTCCTTGGAACTTGCTGCGCGCATCGTCACCTTCTTGGGCAAACGGCTCATAGATATGCTTTAAAAACTTGGGAGTCATACCAATGCCGGTATCCGAAACGCTAAAGCAAAAGAGAGCGCGCCCGTTATCGAGTGGCTTGGTCTTTGAGCTAAAGGTGACGGAGCCGCCGTGCTTGTTGTACTTAATGCTGTTGTCTAACAGGTTGATCATGATCTGTCGGATATGGGTGGGACTGCCGACCATGTATGGCCCCGTGGCGTACGGCAGACTATTGTCCTGCATTGTGATGCCGTTACTGGACGCGCGGAGCTTGCACAGCACCAGTGTATCGTCACAGAGCTCTTTGAGGTTAAAAGGCGTATGCTCCAGTGTTAGCTTGCGGTCTTCGATTTTGCCCATCTCGAGGATGTCGTTGATTAGCGAGAGCAGGTGATTGGCGGCAACGCGCGCCTTGGCACGGCTCTCGCGGGCGACCTGGATATCGCCTTCCTTCAATTCCTCGATCTCGATAAGGCCCAGGATACCGTTGAGCGGCGTTCGGATGTCGTGGCTCATGCGCGTGAGGAATGCCGTCTTAGCGGCGTTGGCAGCGTCGGCTTTTTTGCGCTCGGTTCGAGCGCGCACGAGCGCCCAGATGAGCAGGACGATACCGACCGACAACATACCGATGAGGGCAGCTGCAACGGCGGCACGGTTGCGATAAAGGAATTGAAGCGTGTTGGATTCCTGGGCCGTGTACGACGTGGAGGAGTAATTGCTTGCGGAGAGCGATTCTCCGGCATTGATGATGCCCTTGTTGACGATTCCCAGCAGCTCGGGCTTTCCGCGCGAAATCCAGCACGAGAGCTCACAGGTGTCAGGGAGCTCGGCCGTCTCGTAACCTTCGAGATCATAACGGTCGCCGATGGTTTTTATGCGTGAGCTGGGAGCGACGATGCAGTGCGCCGTTCCCTTCCTGAGGGCGTCGAACGCTTCATCGTCGGATTGGTATTCGGTCACGGTCGCTGTGGGAAACAGGCTTTCAAGTGCATTTTTGTTGACAAACGATGATTTGGTACAGGCGATGTTCTGAAGGTCTTTGTTCAGGTCGCTGCCGGTGTGGATGGCGGTGAGGGACACGGTCCCCAACGATGCCGACTGCACAACGCCTGATTGCTCGGCAACCCAGTAATCTCGGTATACCGGCAGCGCAACGTCTATGCTTCCCTTTGACAGAGCCTTTGACATCATCTTGTAGCTATCAAAGGCGACGGTTTTGACCGTAATGCCAAATTTATCGTGCAACGTCGTCGCAAGCGATGCGAGCGAGCCTTCCATTTCGCCGTTTTCGTCTTCGTTGCAGTAGGGGAGTTTGCCCGTAATGTAGCCGAGCGTGATGGTGTTGTCATTTGCTTTGAGCCAGGAACGTTCGGGGCCGTTGAGCGATGATGAACCGCTGTTTTTGACCGAGTAGTTAGATTTGACTTCGTCGATATAGCGTGGGTTGACGCGGGCGATTGCCGACATGGCGGCATTGATGTCGTCCATTAGGTCGGGGCGGCTTTTGGGGACGGCAAAGTAGTAGTCGCTCGAACCAACGTAGAACATGGGCGACGCATCGGGCGACGAAATGGTGTCGTTCATGATGACGGCATCGACTTCGTCGTTTGCGAGCGCGTCAAAGAGGGCGCCGCCAGTGTCGATTTCTTTATAGGTGCAGGTAATGCCTTCGTTGGCGAGCCACTGCCGGCCAACAAAGGTTTGCATAACGTCGGGGTTGTAGCCGATGGTAAGGCCTTGGAGCGCTTGGGGGTCGCCCTTGGCCAGATCGTCGCGATCGGGCTTGGCGTAGATGTAGTAGCGCTCGGTGCCCTCGGGGTTCGAGGAAAAGAGCAGCTTTTGGGCGCGTTCCTCGGAGTAGGAGATGTTGGGCATGAGGTCGATCTCGCCCGCCTCGAGCATGTCCAAAAGCTCGGTGAAGGTGCCGGAGACGTATTCGTACCGCCAGCCGGGCGTGTAGTACGATAGGGTCTGGAGGTACTCGTAACCCCATCCCGAGAGACGCTCGCCGGGGGTGCCGTCCTGGAAGCCCTCGTTGTTGACGAGCCAACCAACGCGGACCGTCTTGACTGGCTGACTAGAGTCATCGGCAAAAGCCTGAACAGGCGCGATTGAACTCAGCACGGCAAGCGCGGCAAGCACAATGGTCAGGGCGCGACATATAACTGAACGAAGGGCAGTGGCAGCTCTCACATGCAATCCTAACGAATCGAGACATTACCGCATAAGGATACCAGCTCAGCCTGCCCAGTTGGCAGCTGTACCGCTAAACGCTCCCGCCCGGCAGCTGGGGACAGTCCCTTTCTGCCGGCACAAAAGGAACGTCCCTGGCTGCCGGTTGTGGGACAATACCGGGCGAACGTGATTGGGCGTCTGGGAAAAGGGGTCGCGATGAACAAGTTGAGGACGCTTGCCGATGTGCTGCGACAGGCTGGCTTTGCGCGCATCACGGGTCTGTTTCTTATCTTTTACCTGCTGTGCTCGACGGCTGTCTGGCTGTCCGAGCCTACGACCCTCACCTTTGGCGATGGACTTTGGTTTAGCTTCGAGACGGTCTCGACCATCGGCTTTGGCGACATTCCGGCCGAAACACCGGTTGCCCGCGCTATTACCGTCGTCTTGAGCGTTATTAGCATCTTCTACATCGCCATGCTCACGGGCGTGGCGGTGAACTACTGCAATACGCTCATCAAGATGCGTCAAAAGGACACCATGGCGCGCTTTATGGACGATCTTGAGCATCTGGAAGAGCTCGATCGCGACCAGCTCGCCGATCTGTCGCGCCGCGTGCGCGAATATCGGCGCCGCCAACGCTAGAGCGGGCGCCGCGCGTCACAATGAGGGGGACTGAATATGAATATCACCGTGTATCTGGGTGCCAGCGTCGGCAATGACCCGGCGTTTCTGCCCGCGGTGCAGGAGCTGGGCAACTGGATTGGCGCCAACGGCCAGGCGCTCGTGTACGGTGGGTCCAAGTCGGGACTGATGGGCGCTCTCGCCGATAGCGTACTCGAGGCAGGTGGACACGTGACGGGTGTTGAGCCGAGCTTTTTTATAGAGGCCGAATTTCAACACGACGGTATCGACGACCTCATCGTGACGAGTGATATGGCCGAGCGCAAAGCCAAGATGATCGAGCTCGGCGATGCGTTCATCGCCTTTCCCGGTGGGACGGGCACGCTCGAGGAGATTGCCGAGGTCATGTCCGCGGTGTCGTTGGGGCACCTGAGTGCTCCGTGCATTCTGTATAACCTGGACGGTTACTACAACGATCTTAAGGCGCTGCTCGGGCACATGATTGATAAAGGGCTTTCGAGCCCGAGGCGCCAGCACGGCATCTACTTTGCCGACGATTTGCGCGAGATTGTCTCGATTATCAACGGATGAGTCTTGAGCCTGTCCCGCTATGGCTCCCAATGGTGCCGTTTGCGGCGCAGACGGTTGGCTCGTTCGGGCAACGCTCGCTCTACAATAAAACATAACTATGTCGACTTTGACCGCGGGAGGACCCGATGGATAACCTTGCCAAACCCACAAACCGCGCGCTGTTTTTAGTTAGCGTTGCTGTGACCGGTGCGTTCGCAGGTGCCGCGGTCTGGCTGTTCTTTTTTGCGATGGAGCACGGTATCGACTATCTGTGGACCGAGATTCCGCACGCGCTGGGCGTCGCTTCGCCCGAGCTCGCCAGCGGCCCGTTTGGCTTTTTGCCGTACCCGTTTTTTGTCTGTCTGCTGGGCGGCCTATTAATCGGTCTGTACGAAAAGATGACAGGCGCCAAGACCGATGACCTCAACCAGGTGATGGCTAAGGTTAAGCAAGACGGGCGCTACCCGTACGACAACCTGGGCAAGCTTTCGCTCGCGGCGTTGCTGCCGCTGCTGTTTGGCGGCAGCATTGGACCGGAGGCCGGTCTGACCGGTGTTATCGCGGGTCTGTGCAGCTGGGTCGGCGACCGTATGCGTTGCTTTGGCGCCGAGTTTAGGGAGCTCACGCTGCTGGGCACCCAGGCTGCCCTGACGGCGCTCTTTACCGCGCCCGTCTTTGGCTTTGTAGCACCGCTTGCCGGTAGCGCCGACGGCCAGGGCGAAGACGCCGACGATGAGTCCGCGTCCGGCGAGATCACGATCAAGCTGCCCAAGGCACAGAAGACCGTGGTCTACGGCATTGCGATTGCCGGCGGTCTGGGCACCTATCTGCTGCTCGGCCAGCTCATGGGCGGCGGCATGGGCATGCCCAGGTTCGAGTCCGCCGAGGTGGGCAACCTGGAACTTACCTGGCTCATTCCGCTGGCGTTGGTTGGCACCGCTTGCGGCTGGCTGTACTTTGTCTCCGAGCACGCAAGCGAGGCGCTGTCCCATGCAATAGGGGAGCGCCCTGTCGTTAAGGCTATGCTGGCCGGTCTGGCGCTCGCCATCTGCGGCACGGTCCTGCCCTACACCATGTTTGCCGGTGAGACCCAGGCCGATGTACTTATGGAGACCTACCTCACCATTCCCGCCGGCGTACTTATCGCGACCGGTCTGGTTAAGGCCATGTTGACGCCTGCCCTCATCAACCTTGGTTGGCGCGGCGGCCACTTCTTCCCGGTTATCTTCTCGGGCGTAAGCCTGGGCTATGGCCTTGCCATCCTCACCGGCGCCGATCCGGTCTTTTGTGTCGCCGTCTGCACGGCATCGACGATGGGTGCGGTCATGCGTCAGCCGGTCATGGTCGTGGGCCTGCTGCTCATGTGCTTCCCACTCAAGGGTATCGTCTGCATGATCATCGCCGCAGCCATCGCCGCCGGCGTTCCACTGCCCAAGCCGCTGCGCAAGTAGCGCGCTTTTTCACGAGTCAATTCCAGAGGTGCGAGATGATTCTGTACTTTAGCGCGACGGGGAACAGCGATCATGTGGCGCGTCGCATTGCAGCGGCGACAGACGACAAAGTTATGTCGATTGAGTGCTTTGATGCCGAGATCCTTCACCTTGCTGTGATGGAAGGCCCCCGTCGGCTGGGGTTTGTCGCCCCGGTATACGCCTGGGGCTTGCCGACGCCAATGATCGAGTTTTTGAAGACTGTCGACCTATCGGTTGCTGCCGGCACAAAGGGCGGCGAGCGCCCCTATACGTTCTATGTCTCGACATATGGTTCGACGACTGGGCAATCGGCCAAGTTCGCCCGCGATCTGCTACACGAGCGTGGGCTCGAGTTAGATGCGGCGATGAGCGTCAAGATGCCCGATACCTGGACGCCTGTTTTCGACCTGTCTGACCCTCAAAAGGTTGAGGGTATCAATAGGGCTGCCGAGGCGCAGATTGATGCCGTGATCGAGGCGGTGCGGGCGCGCCGCACGGGCAACATGATGCGCCATCGCGTGCCTCTGTTTGCATCGTGCGCGTATCACGCAATTGGGCTGCCGCGCATGCAACAGACGAGCAAGTTTGCTGTCGATGCCGATCGCTGCATCGGCTGCGGCCTGTGTGCCAAGCGCTGCCCCATGGCGGCGATTGAGATGCGAGGCGGCCTTCCCGTCTGGACAAAGCCGGAGTGCGCAGCCTGCCTTCGTTGCCTGCACTGTTGTCCCAAATTTGCCATCTCGCACGGTAAGCGCACGGCATCCCACGGTCAGTACAGGCATCCCAAGCCAGGTGTGAGGATGTAGCGGCCGCTGGCCGCGCTACTTCCAAACTGCGAGCGCGGCGGTGCCCAGGACGATGAGGGCGAGACCGATGGCGCTGCGTCGTGAGAGTTTTTCGTTGAATGCCGGGCGCGCAAATAGTACCGATACGACAATCGATAGTTTGTCGATCTGCACCACGACACTCACCTGGCCTGCAGCGATGGCATAGTAATAGAGCAGCCACGATGCTCCGGTCGCGATGCCCGATGTTGCGAGAAATGTGAGTTCGCGCCGGTCAGCGTGCGCGACCTGCTCCAGTTTTCCCTTGGCTGCCACAATTGCCCATGCCATAACCAGTACCACACAGGTACGGATTGCCGTGGCCAGGTTGGACTCGACGCCTTCGATGCCAACCTTGGCAAGGATGGACGTGAGCGCCGCGAACGCGGCGGCACCGAGGGCGTAAGCGAGCCAGGTCCGGTCTTGCTGCTGCTCGGGTCCGGCGGACCGCTTCTTCTCGATCATTAAAAACGTGCCGAGGGTGATGACAGCGGTTCCCACGAGCTTAACCGCAAGGTTGCTCGTCTCGCCAAAAAGCACGATGGCGATCAGTGCAGCGAGTACGGTGCTCATCTTGTCGACTGGTACGACCTTATTGACGTCTCCGATGCCCAACGCTTTAAAGTAACAGATCCACGAAGCACCGGTAGCGAGTCCCGAGAGGACGAGAAAGAGCCAGGATCTGGATTCGATGCTGCCAATGGTTCCAATGGATCCAGAAATGCCCGCCATTGCCCAGGCGAAAACGAGCACCACGCAGGTGCGAATGGCCGTCGCGACATCGGAGTCGGTCTGCTTGATGCCGCATTTGGCCAGGATAGATGTGATGCCGGCAAAGAAAGCCGACACAAATGCTGCTGCGACCCACGACACGGGTGAAATGCCTCCCCAAAGAACGACCGCGCCAGATTACGGCGCTCGTCCGATGATACCGTCCCGCCATGAAGCTTTGATATCGCTGTGGTGAGACAGGGGCCATAGCTCGAGAGGGCATTTGGTTAAGGCTCGAATCGAAGATATGCTGTCGGCTTCTCTTTGGTTGCCGAGATCTAAACGGCATGTCGTGAAGGGTGGTAGCGACGTTGTTGCTGCTTCTTCTTATCTAGTAAATGAGGTGGGGTGCCGCCCAAGCCCTTTAGCTGTCGATTACAGCTCGCGTGCTCGATAGACCTTGATGCTGATGGTGCAGCTGATTGCACATAGCACGAGGGCCAGTACGGCAATTCCTGCGCACAGACAGCCAAGGACGGCGGGATCGGGATTCGCTCCGGCAATCGACATGAGCCAGTTGCTGATGGGGTTGGAGGAACTCAACGTTGCCATGGTAAGGCACCCGAGCATGGCAAACAGGCCGACGGATAGGCGCAGCGCCTCCATGTGTCCAAATCGAAAGAACAGCGGCTGCGCCAAAAACACCATCATGAGGGAAATGAGCATCGAGGCTGCCGAGGCGATTGCGATTTCAAAGACCGTCTGTCCCGTCGAAGGAATGCCCGCGCTGTTGAAGAGCGGGATGGCGACGATACTCAAAAGCGTAGCTGCACATGCCATGACGGCGGAGAAGACAATAACGCTCAGGTAGCGTGCACAAATAATGTCTTTGCGCGAGAAGGGCAGCGTTGCCCGATAACGCTCCCAGCTATTTTGATTGTCGAAGCCGGCCAGCGAGCTCATGACCATGATGGGCGACATGGCACTGACCGCACAGGCGCCGGCACTTGTGCCAGAGTCGCCGACCGACGTGTTGGCGAGGGACAGCACGACGAATAAAAACAGGCCGACGCCCGCGATGCTCGGGATGAGCGTGCGAACGATGGCGAGTTCGGACATAAAGGCGCGTTTCATTTCGAAGCCCCTTTCAGCATGAGGCGCAGATAGTCATCAATGGTTGCCCGATCGCAGGGAATCTCGGGGAAGGCCTCGAGTGTTTCGCGACGGTTGGGTACGAGTACGTCCACGCTGTAGGCATGGCGGGGGGCGCGGGCACCTTCGACGCAAGCCATAAGCTCGGCGGCCTGTGCTTGGGTGCAGTGGGCGATGCCGGCTCGGTCGGTAATGTCCTCGCGCGGCAGGTCAAACACAATCGAGCCGTTATCGATGCAGATGACGCGGTCGGCAGCGCGATCGAGGTCGGACGTAATGTGGCTCGAGAGCAGCACGCTGTGCAGGCCGTCGGAAACAAAGGCGAGCAGCTCATCAAGCAGCTCCTCGCGTGCCATGGGATCGAGGCCCGCGGTGGCTTCGTCCAAAACGAGCAGCTTGGCCTTGTGGCTGAGTGCGCAGGCAAGCTGCAGTTTCATGCCCATGCCGCGGGAGAGGTCCTTGACCTTTGTCTTGGGATCGAGGCCAAATCGGTTGATGAATCGGGCGAACGTTTCGCGGTCCCACGTGGGGTACGCCGGGCCTACGAGCGACTCGATCTGGCCCACCTTGAGCGTGGAGGGGAAGGGACACGTGTCCAGGACAAGACCGATGTGGGAACGCAGGCAGCGCTGCGCCTCACCGGGTGCGTCGGCGCCACAGTGCTGCCCAAACAGGTGTACCTCGCCGGCATCGAGTTTGATAAGCCCAAGCGCGGCTCGAATCGTCGTTGTTTTGCCGGCACCGTTGGCACCCACAAAGCCGACGATCTGGCCAGGCTCCACGGCAAGCGTGACGTCGCGCAGCGAAAAACGGTCACTCACATGGCGTGAGATGCCTTTGAGTTCTAAAAGGTTTTGCATGGTATAGCCTTTCTTGCAGATGGCTACTGCATGGTTTCGGGGGCTACCAGGTCGAGCATCTCGTGCAGCTTGTCGCGCGTGACGCCCAGGGCCTCGGCTTGGCTTGCCGCTTTCGCGAGCAGCTCTTCGATATGGCAGAGCTGGTTTTCACGCAAGAGCTCTTGGTTGCCGTCGGCGACAAAACAGCCCTTGCCTTGCACGGTGCAGATAAACCCGAGCTGCTCCAGGTCGGCGTAGGCGCGCTTGGTGGTGATGACGCTCACGCCAAGATCGCTCGCGAGTGCACGGATGCTGGGGAGTTTGGCTCCCGCAGCGAGCGTGCCCGATAGAATCTGAGCTTTGACTTGCGAGGCTATTTGCTCGTAGATGGGCTTGTCGCTCGAATTGGATAGGATAATGTCCACAGCGGCTCCTTAGCTGATGGGCTACACGTGTATATAACCGGTAAGCACAGTATATATACACTATATACAGTTATGCAAGAGGTAAATAGGGATTGTCCGCTCGTTCATTCATCTCAATCTGTAACATCTGGAACCGGTTTGGACGGCTACCTGTTACAGATTGAGATTTTGCTGGCGGACCCCATTTGGTTGTCTCAATCTGTAACAACTGGAGAAGTTTTTGGCTGCTAGATGTTACAGATCGAGATCTTTCTGGGACGCCCACCTGTTTGTCTAAATCTGTAACAGGTAGAGGTTCAAAAACCGTCTAGATGTTACAGATCGAGACAAACTACTGCGGAGTGCCGCCATCGACTGCTACCCTAGGCCCCAACTGATGAATTTGTCCTGATAGGCGCCCTAGAGCGGTATTTCGCAGCTACAATAGTGCGGTTACAACGACGTAATGCACTCAATGCAAGAAAGGATCCGCATGGCAAGCCTGTCGGATGAAATCTCGTCGCGCCGCACATTCGCGATCATCAGCCACCCGGACGCCGGTAAGACCACGCTTACCGAGAAGCTGCTGCTCTATACCGGCAGCATCCAGACCGCCGGCTCGGTCAAGGGCAAGAGCTCGGCCAAGCATGCCGTCTCGGACTGGATGGACATCGAGAAGGAGCGCGGTATCTCCGTTACCTCCTCGGTACTGCAGTTCTCCTACAACGGCGCCTGCGTCAATATCCTCGATACCCCCGGCCACCAGGACTTCTCGGAGGATACCTACCGTACCCTCATGGCCGCCGACGCCGCGGTCATGGTCATCGACGGCGCCAAGGGCGTCGAGGCCCAGACCAAAAAGCTCTTTAAGGTCTGCACACTGCGTCACATTCCCATCTTCACCTTTGTGAACAAGCTCGACCACGAGGCTCGCGATCCGTTTGAGCTCATGGAAGAGATCGAGAATGTCCTGGGCATCAATACGTATCCCATGAACTGGCCGATCGGCAGCGGCCGCAACTTCCGCGGCGTGTTCGATCGTCAGACTCGTCACGTCATTGCCTTTGAGGGCGACGGCCACGCCAACGCCACCAAAAAGGTCGCCGAGGTCGAAGCCGAGTTGGGCGATCCTTCCATGGACGAGCTCATCGGCGAGGAAAACCATAAGAACCTGATGGACGACATCGAGCTGCTCGATGGTGCCGGCGACGAGCTCGACTTGGATGCCGTGGCCTGCGGCAAGCTGAGCCCGGCGTTCTTTGGCTCGGCGCTCACCAACTTTGGCGTGGAGCCCTTCCTCAAGGAGTTCCTGCGTCTGGCCCCGACGCCGCGCGCCTATACCGATACGCTCACCAGCGAACCGGTCGATCCCTGCCGCGACGACTTTAGCGGCTTTGTGTTTAAGATCCAGGCCAACATGGACAAGAACCACCGCGACCGCATCGCCTTTGTGCGCATTTGCTCGGGCAAGTTCGAGCGCGGCATGGATGCCTTCCACGTGCAGGGCAACCGCAAGCTTAAGCTTGCCACGGGCACGTCGATGATGGCCGACGACCGCGCCATCGTGGACGAGGCGTACGCGGGCGATATCGTGGGCCTGTTTGATCCGGGTATCTTTAGCATCGGTGATACCGTGTGCTCCGGCAAGCGCCACGTGCAGTACCCGCAGATCCCGACGTTTGCCCCCGAGATGTTCGCTCGCATTACGCAGGTCGATACGCTCAAGCGCAAACAGTTCGTCAAGGGTATGGAGGAGCTTGCCCAGGAGGGTGCCATCCAGATCTTCCGCGAGCTGGGCGCTGGCATGGAGAGCGTCATCGTGGGCGTGGTCGGCGTGCTGCAGTTTGAGGTGCTCGAGCGCCGCCTCAAGGCCGAGTACCGTGTTGAGGTTCGTCGCCAGCCGCTGCCCTATACGGACATCCGCTGGATCCAGAACGACCCCGACACCATCGATATCCCGGCCCTTTCGCTCACGCGCGACACGTTGCGCGTCGAGGATATGCGCGGTGGTAAGCTGCTGCTGTTCACGAGTCCGTGGAACGTGGATTGGGCAACCGATCACAACCCCGATCTTATCCTGTCGGAGTTTGGCAACGTAGCCTTTTAACGCATCGGCGCGGTGGCCCTGTGGGGCTGCCGCGCCGCTTGCTTGCCTGATGCCGTGTGAGCGGCTATCATACCCACCGTCGTCTCAAGACCGGGGCGTCCGAGCAGTTCGGGTCCGATATCCTGCTCGTAAAACCTAAAACCAAAGGAGTACATAATGATCAAGAAGGTCATGGAGGACTACAAGGTCCTGTTGCGGAGCATTCCCGCGGCAACGGTTTCGCTGTTTTTCGTGAGCGTCATCATGATGAACCTGCTGGCCAACAAAGAGCTTATCAGCCTGCCGTATCTGGCACTCGATTGCGGCTTTGTGGTGAGCTGGGTTTCGTTTTTGTGCCAGGACATGATCTGCAAGCGCTTTGGCGCCAAGGCATCCATCAAAATCTCCGTCCTCGCGCTGGCAGTCAACCTCGCCGTGAGCCTGTGCTTTTGGGCATGCTCGCTCACGCCCGGCATGTGGGGCGCTTACTACGACACGGGCATGATCGAGGTCAACACCGCCCTTAACGCCACCATCGGCGGCACTTGGTATGTGGTGCTGGGCTCTTCGCTGGCAATGCTCGTTTCTGCCGTGGTTAACTCCACGCTCAACCAGTCGCTTGGCCGTATGCTCAAAAAGAATAACTTTGCGAGCTTTGCCTTCCGCTCCTATGTGTCCACGGGTGTTGGCCAGTTTATCGACAACCTGGTCTTTGCCATTGTGGTGAGCCACACGTTCTTTGGTTGGACCTGGGTGCAGGTCCTTATGTGCTCGCTGACCGGCGCTGTTGCCGAGCTGCTGTGCGAGGTCTTTCTGAGCCCCGTGGGCTACAAGGTCGTGCGTGGCTGGGAGCGTGAGAATGTGGGCGCCGAGTACCTCGAGCGCCACGCAACCGCCTAAGGAGCAAGTATGCGGGTTTTGATCACGGGCGCTTCGGGCGGTATCGGAGCCGCGTGCGTGCAGCGCTTTTTGGACGAGGGCCACGAGGTCGTGGGCTTTGATCTGCTGCCGGCGGCGATCGAACACGAGCGCTACCGCCATCTGATTGTTGATGTACGCGAGCCTGACTCGTTTCCAGGCGACCTTGAGCCTCAGGTGATCGTGAATGTTGCCGGTACGCAGGATTCGACTGACGACATCGCCGCCAACCTGTGTGGCACCATCAACGTGACCGAGCGCTACGCCTTTGTGGGGGAGGGGCTTGCCGCCAAGCCGGCGCCGGCTATCGAATCCGTGGTCAATGTGGGGTCGGCGAGCGGACATACGGGATCGGAGTTTCCCGCCTATGCTGCCAGCAAGGGCGGCGTTATCGCCTACACCAAGAACCTTGCAAACCGCCTGGCGCCGCAGGCCATCGCCAACAGTGTGGACCCGGGTGGCGTTATCACGTCGCTCAACCGTTGCGTGATGGAAGACGAACACCTGTGGAACCAGATTATGGAGCTCACGCCGCTTAAGCGCTGGGCCACCGCCCAAGAAATCGCCGAGTGGATCTACTTTGTGGGCGTGACCAACCGGTTTATGACCGGACAGAGTCTGCTGATCGATGGTGGCGAGGCCGGCCGCACCCAGTTTATCTGGCCCGAG
The DNA here is from genome assembly GCA_905215815.1 of uncultured bacterium. GTDB lineage: Bacteria > Actinomycetota > Coriobacteriia > Coriobacteriales > Coriobacteriaceae > Collinsella. The sequence continues at coordinate 51,317 of CAJMRN010000003.1, forward strand.
TAACAAAACGCGCCCGATGGCAAGATTGCCGTC
>CAJMRN010000004.1 GCA_905215815.1 uncultured bacterium
ATGACCAGAAGGTCTATGCCTTGCCTTTTTCATGCCAACTTGTTCGCTCTGGACGGCGCTCGCTGGCGTTGCCGAAACATCGGCGTTGCCTTGGTCCAGATGTGGCACTTGGGGACGGTCCTTTTCGTCGGGGCCTACCGGCACATTGGGGGTTTGCGCCTTCCATGCATGACAGCCGTCTCTTTTATGTTTCCTTTAGCCGTTGCTGCCTAGGATGGGGGTTAGTCGGTAGGAAGGGAGCGCCCGTATGGACGATGTGAGCGAGCGTGCAATCGAAGAGGACATGCTCGATCAGTTCAATTACTTTGACGATGAGGATGAGGAGCTAATCGATCGTCGCGAGCCGGCATCGCTTGACTCATTTGATCTGGTCGATGAGGAACCCGACGAGGACGAGGGCGAATCAGCGGAGCCCCCACGGTCTTCGCGCCTTGACTCGCTGCTTTCGAGAGCCCCCCTACACCACGGCGTTCGTGCCGGTGCGCTCCATATGAAAACTGACTGGCACCAGATCGTGACGGCAGGCGATGAGCTTGCCGTCGATGCGCCGCTCACCGATAAATCATCCATCATCTGCCGCACCGGCATGCTTATGCTGGCAAGCGGAACAGGTGCCTGGCGCGTGCGCGATACCATGAATCGTGTTGCCGCTGTACTCGGCGTCACAATTCACGTCGACCTGAGTCTTCTGTCGTTTGAGTGCACCTGCATCGAAGATGGCCACTGCTTTAACGAGGTTGTCAGCCTGCCCACGACGGGGGTCAATACTCATCGCATTTGGATGATGGAGAGCTTCTTAAAGGAAATCGAGACATACGGCCGCCGGTTTACCGTGCACGAATACCACGAGATGCTCAAGACCGTTGAGAGCTCAAAGCCCGATTACGCTCCCTGGCAACAGGGCCTTGCGGCGGCCTGTGCTTGCGGCGCCTTCGTCTTTTTGCTCGGCGGCGGCCCTATCGAGATGGCCTGCGCATTCGTAGGCGCTGGTGTCGGCAACTTTGCTCGCTCCCATATTCTCAAGCAGGGCCTTGGCCAGTTTAGCGCGCTGACGATCGGCGTTGCGCTCGCTTGCGTTTCGTATCTGCTGGTATTGCTTGGCCTTGGCCAGGTCGTACCGGGGGCAATGTCGCACAAAGAAGGCTATATCGGCGCCATGCTCTTTGTGATTCCCGGCTTTCCCCTCATTACGGCAGGCCTTGACATCGCTAAGCTCGACATGCGAAGCGGTATCGAGCGTCTTTCGTATGCTGTGTCGATTATTGTGATGGCGACCCTCGTAGGCTGGATGGTTGCCGAGTGCGTGGGACTGGCGCCGGATGACTTCGCCCCGCTTGGTCTCTCACCGTTGGCTCTTACGCTCTTGCGCATACTGATGAGCTTTATCGGCGTATTTGGCTTCTCGGTTATGTTCAACAGTCCGGTAAAGATGGCAGCGGCGGCAGGGCTCATCGGCGCCGTGTCTAATACCTTGCGCCTTACGCTCGTCGATGCGCCGACGCTGTTTCCCTTCTTGGGCCTGAGTGCGGGCATGCCTCCCGAGGCGGCTGCGTTTACCGGCGCGTTGGTATCGGGGCTGCTCGCGAGCTTAGCCGAAATCAAGCTCACCTACCCACGCATCGCCCTTACAGTGCCATCGATTGTCATTATGGTGCCGGGTTTGTATCTGTATCGCTCGATGTATTACATGTGCACCTTCGACACGGTCAATATGCTCGGCTGGTTTGTGCGTGCAGTGCTCATCGTGGCGTTTTTGCCTGTTGGCCTGGGTGTGGCGCGCACCCTCACCGACCCTCGCTGGCGCCACACCAGCTAATTAGTCGTTGGGGACGTCCCAACGGATCAACTGTGCCTCGCATCTCCATAAACTCAACGCTTACGAAGCGCGTGCCGTTCGTGTTAGGGTAGTTCCACCACATAAGTAGTCGCAGACGCACGTACCACGGGCGGGCGAGATGAAGTTCCAACAGCTCCATCTTGCCCGCCCGTTTTTGTTGCGTGGTGCCGCGGCGTAACACAGAAAGGATTTTTCCCTTTATGCCTATCAACAAACGAGAGAGCCTGCTGTTCACCTTTATCATGTGCTTTTGCATGGTGCTCTGGATGAGCATCTACAACGTCGCCCTGCAGCATGGGGCCATCAACGGCGAGGTTGTTGCCGCCGCGTGGCTCGGCTTCCCCGTTGCCTACGTCTTTGCCATGTGCTGCGACTGGTTTGTTGCCAGCCCGCTGGCCAAAGGTTTCGCATTTAAATTCCTGGTCACGCCGGGCAAGAGCTCGCCGCTTGCCATGACGCTCGCCGTCAGCTCCTGCATGGTCGTTCCCATGGTCATCATCATGTCGCTCTACGGCGCCTGCGAGGGCTTGTTCCATATGCCCGGCGGCCCGCTTGCCAATTTGCAGGCGCTGCCGATGATGTGGCTCGTCAACATTCCGCGCAACTTTATCATGGCCCTGCCCTGGAACCTGCTGGTGGCTGGTCCGGTTGCTCGCTTAGTCTTCCGCCGCGCTTTCCCCATGGGAACCGTCTTTGAAGAGCAGCATATGGAGCTCGTGCACATGCCGGGTGCTCCCATTGCCGAGGAGGTTGCCAACATTTCCGAGGGCATGGACGCCGAGCCTGCCTGCTAGGCAACGCTCACAACCAGATCCCCAAATAGATCGGAGCGATTCCTTTTTTGTAGACGTTGTCGCGTGGCTCCGTGCGGAAAAGGTCCCAACGGTTAACATATACTCCATATGGGTAAAGAGACCAAAGCGCTGCCGCGGGGCGGCGCTTTACGTTTGAAAAAACTAGCTCGTCTAAGAGGAACTAGCATGTTAGACCGTTTTACCGATCGCGCGCGTAAGGTCATGTCCATGGCCAAGCAAGAGGCGCTCGATCTACACTCAAATAAGGTGGGCACCGAGCACCTGCTGCTCGCACTCGCCAAGGAGGACGAGGGTATTGCTGCCGAGGCGCTGCGCTCGCTTGATATCTCCTACGACGACATCATGGACACCCTCAAGGAGGTCCAGACCACGGTTCCCGAGCCCAGCGAGGAGACCGAGGCTGCCAAGCTTGCCTTTACGCCGCTCGTCATCAGCGTGATGGAGCGTTCCTTCCGCGTGGCGCGCGAGAACAACCAGACGTATGTGTCGACCGAGCACCTGCTCATCGGCATCATCGAAGAGGGTAACGGCATGGCCATGGATATCCTCATGCGCCTGGGTGTGTCGTCTGCTTCTATCAAAAAGGCCATCGAAAAGCTCACTGCCAAGGATCAGGACAAGAAGCGTCCGCTCGCCGGAGCTGGCGCCGGTCGCCCCGGCGCGGGCCTGCCGTTCTTTAGCGGCTCGGACGCCTCGCAGCAAAAGGGGAGTGGCACCGATACGCTCAAGCAGTTCGCCACCAACCTCACGCAAAAGGCGCGCGACGGCGAGCTCGATCCCGTGATTGGCCGCGAAAAGGAAGTCCAGCGCATGATGGAGATCCTTTCGCGCCGCACCAAGAACAACCCGCTTATCCTGGGCGACCCCGGCGTGGGCAAGACGGCCATCGTCGAGGGACTGGCGCAGCAGATTGCTGCCGGCAATGTGCCCGAGAACCTTATGAACCAGAATATCTGGACGCTCGATCTGCCGGGTCTTGTTGCGGGTGCCAAGTATCGCGGTGAGTTTGAGGAGCGCCTCAAGAACGTGATCCAGGAGGCAACCGAAGCCGACGACGTCATCTTGTTTATCGACGAGATGCACACCATCATCGGTGCCGGTTCTGCCGAGGGTTCCATCGACGCAAGCTCCATGCTCAAGCCCGTGCTCGCGCGCGGCGCTTTCCAGATCATCGGTGCCACGACGGCAGAGGAGTTCCGCAAGTACCTCACCAAGGATCCGGCCTTTGAGCGTCGCTTCCAGACCATCGATGTCGAGGAGCCGAGCGTCGAGGACACGGTCAAGATCCTGACCGCGCTCAAGCCGCGCTACGAGGAGCACCACCACGTGCGCTACACGCAGGGTGCCATCGAGGCCGCCGCGAACCTCTCCAACCGCTACATCCAGGATCGCTTCCTGCCCGATAAGGCCATCGACCTCATCGACGAGGCCGGTGCTCGCGCCCGCATCGCCGCCAACCGTGCGCCCGAGCCGGTGCGCGAGGCCGAGCATCGCGTCGAGGAGCTCAAGGCTGCCGCACAGGAGGCCGCCGAGAGCGACGACATGAACAAGGCCGCCGAGATCACCGAGCAGCAGAAGGCCGCCGAGATTGAGCTCGCCGAGGCCAAGGCTGCCTGGACGGCCGAGCTCGACGCCAGCCCGCTCACCATCGATGTCTCCCAGATTGCCGACATCGTGTCCGTGACCTCGGGCGTGCCGGTGTCCTCGCTCACCGAGAGCGAGAGCCGTCGCCTGCTGCAGGCCGAAAGCGTGCTCAAGACCCGCATTATCGGTCAGGATGAGGCCGTCGAGGCCGTTGCCAAGGCCGTGCGCCGCAGCCGCTCGCCGCTCAAGGACCCTCGCCGCCCCGGCGGCAGCTTTATCTTCCTGGGCCCCACCGGCACGGGCAAGACCGAGCTCGCCAAGACGCTCGCCGAGTATCTCTTTGGCAGCAAGGACGCGCTCATCAGCTTCGACATGTCGGAGTTTGGCAGCGAGTTCGAGGTCTCCAAGCTTATCGGTAGCCCTCCGGGTTACGTGGGTCACGACGAGGGCGGCCAGCTCACCAAGGCTGTTCGCCGTCATCCGTACTCGGTCGTGCTGTTCGACGAGATCGAGAAGGCGCACCCTGATATCTTCAACATCTTGCTACAGGTGCTGGAGGAGGGCCGCCTGACCGATAGCCAGGGCAAGACGGTCGATTTCCGCAACACCGTGATTATCATGACGTCCAACGTGGGCGCCCGCGAGATCGCGCAGGATGCGAGCGTGGGCTTTGGCACCACCGGCGAGCAGGGTCTCACGTCGAGCGAGATCCGCGGCCGTGCGATGGGCGAGCTCAAGCGCCTGTTCCGCCCCGAGCTGCTCAACCGTATCGATGACATCGTGGTGTTCCAGAAGCTTTCGGGCGAGAACCTGACCAAGATCGCTCACCTGCTGGTGGACGACCTGCGCCAGCGCCTGATTGCCAACGGCATGAACATCAAGCTCACCGATGCGGCCTACGACAAGATTGTGGCCGAGGGCACCGACCTCACCAACGGTGCACGTCCGCTGCGCCGCGCTATCCAAAAGCTCATTGAGGATCCGTTGTCCGAGGAGCTGCTGGCCGGCGAGTGGGGCAGTGGCGATACCGTCCTGTGCGATGTGGCCGACGGCAAGTTTGTCTTTAGCCATGGTACGGGCGAGATCCCGGCACCGCGTCCGGCGGGCACGCTCGGTGGCGATACCGCTCCGGCAGCGCCGCACACCGGAAACGCTGCGCCTGTGAGTAGTGGCGTGACCTCGGGCCCCGGCGGTATGATGCAAGCTGGCTCCGGCGCGCTGTAGGGCGTGGCGACAATTTGATACGCTCAATCGAGGCGCTCTGGCAAGGGCGCCTCGATTTGTAGAGCTGCGGTGATTGTGACCGTTACGCTATACGGTCCACCGTTAGCCGATGATGCGAGAACGCTCGGCGTTTTCGACTGGTTTATGCAAACGAAGTCTGGGAATATACAAGTCGCATGTCTTATTGTCTAACCAGTTGCGCCAAGGAGGCACCATGGACTACAAGATCACCGGCTACGAGCCCGCCCAGCTGTTCCATTTCTTTGAGGAGGTCAGCGCGATTCCCCGCGGGTCTGGCAACGAGAAGGGCATCAGCGATTTCTTGGTTGCGTTTGCCAAGGAGCGCGGCCTCGATGTGTACCAGGACGAGGTCTACAACGTCATCATTCGCAAGTCCGCATCTGCCGGTGCCGAGAATGCCCCGACCGTGATGCTGCAGGGCCATATCGACATGGTGTGCGACAAGCTGGGCTCCGTTGAGCACGACTTTACGACCGATGGTATCGACCTGGTCGTCAAGGACGGCGTCCTCACCGCTAACGGCACCACCCTGGGCGCCGACAACGGTATCGCCGTCGCGCTTATGCTTACCGTGCTCAACGACGATTCGATTGCTCATCCGGCCCTCGAGTGCGTATTCACCACCGACGAGGAGACTGGCCTGGTCGGCGCCGAGACGCTCGACAAGTCCCAGATTAGCGCCCGCACCATGATTAACCTTGACTCCGAGGAAGAGGGCGTTGCCACCGTCAGCTGCGCCGGCGGCGTCGTCGTTACCTACACCTGCCCGATCGCGCGCGAGCATAAGACCGGTAGCACCCTCACGCTTGACATCTCCGGCCTGCTGGGCGGTCACTCCGGCAGTGATATCCACCTGGAGCGCGGCAACGGCAACCTCATCATGGCCCGCATCATCGACCGCCTGATGGTTGCCGGCGAGCCCGCCATCGTTAGCTTTAACGGTGGCACCAAGGACAACGCCATCAACCGTGAGTGCAAGGCCGAGCTGGTCTACGCCGACCACGCTGCCGCCGAGGCCGCGGCCCAGATCGCAAAGGACATCATCGCCGACGTCACCGCCGAGCTCGAGGTCTTCGACCCCGGCTTTACCTGCACCGTCGAGATTGCCGACGACACCGAGGTCGAGGCCATGGACCAGAAGTCTGCGCTTGCCCTCATCCGCGCTCTGCGTCTTGCCCCCAACGGCGTGATTCGCCGCAACGTCGCTACCGACGGCTCCGTCGAGGTGTCCTCCAACATCGGTGTGGTTGCCACTTCTGACGACGAGGTCAAGATCATGTTGTCCCCGCGCTCCTCGATCACCTCGCTGCAGAACGAGTTCAAGGACCGCCTGCAGACACTGGCCGATGTCCTGGGCTTCGACGCCAAGTTTGAGTTCGAGTATCCCGGCTGGAGCTATGCCGAGCATTCGCCGGTCCGCGACGTCTTTGTCGAGAGCTATCGCGAGCTCTTTGGCTCCGAGCTGCGCATCGAGTCCATTCACGCCGGCCTTGAGTGCGGCCTGTTTGCCGAGGCCCTGCACGGCCTGGACGCCATCGCCGTGGGCCCGACGCTCTCCGATGTCCACACCCCGGACGAGAGCATGGAGCTCGCTTCTGCCGAGCGCTTCTATGAGCTGCTCATCGACGTCCTCAAGCGCCTCGCTGCGTAAAGGTTGCGCTAGCAGCAGTCTGAGCTACGTGCTAGCGGATTGCAAATGACATTACGAGAGGGGGCATCCGAGCTTTTGCGACGGGTGCCCCCTCTCTTCTTTTAAGAAATGGGAAATTGATTGGCGTCTAGCCCATATCCGCCTTGATGAGGTCGAGTGTGCGCTGGCAGTTTTCGCGGACGGGGCCGAGCATATGCTCGCGCAGGTTCGCCATGCCGGGCAGGTCGGCGTATTCGTCCATGACCTCTTCCATGCAAATGGGTACCTCGTAGGCGAGGTCCATCATGGTCGCAAAGCAAAACTTCTCGGATAGCCCGGCATCGGTAAGCGCCGCCTCCAGCGCGGGGTCGCCCATACCGTGGTATCGGCGGATAGCGCCTGGACCGATGCGCCCCACACGATTTTCGCCGCCAACGCTCATGGCGAGGCGCGCCCGGCGGCGCATGCGCTCATACGCCAAACCCGACGCGACATCGTACATACGAGCCATCATGGCTGCGCCGTCGTTTCCAAGGAGCAGGGAATAGTTTTTCGCGTGCGCATCCGGTGCGCCGATACTGGCGTTGAAGAACAGTATCTGCGTAAACAGATACAGGTTAAGTTGATGGTGGCTCGTATTTACGAGGAGCTCCTGAATATCGCGTGTGGTCGGGCCGCCGTCTGCCGTGTACTTTTGGGCGGGCATCACCCCAAGTGCCTGACAGAGGTCTTCTTGATGTAGACGCCTGATCGTTCCGTCTTTGACTTTCACGCGGTCATAGCGCTCAACAATGAGGGCAGGTTCGTCCTCAAACATTCGATATTCGACGTTTGCCGTTGCGATACCGGCGCGCTGGGCGCTTTTCATGCAGACAAACTCATTGAGAGCCTCGAGTTTAAATCCGATAACGCCATTTTTTAAAATATGCGTCGTGGGCGAGGAGCCCATGCATTCGCACCAGCGGCCGTTTATGAACGCGAGCGCGAACTTGCCCTGGTTGCCTCCAAGTGACCAACTTTCATCTAGACCCATCCACGATGCATCGCGGTCATCTCTGATCGACTTGAGACGGAGAGCAATTTCGTGGTCGTCTATAGGGCGGTATTCGCCAACGCAATGCAGGACGGCGTCGGCATCTTCTTCGGCACAAAACTGCACTCCGCCCGGACAGTCGAGTCCGATATGGCTGAGCAACGCAACGGGATTGTTGGGCCTAACGTCGAATTCGGCGGCAATCGCTTTTCGTTGGTCTTCGCTGTCGGGTAGAAGGCCAAACAGGTACGGATTCATGACCTGTTGTCCGTATGTGCGATTCGATAGGGGTATGTTGGTCGATAGGGCTGGCCCGTCATAGTCATGATCGTAGGTAAAGCTGATAAGACCGTTCTCATCTTGCGTGAGCGTTCCCGCAGGCACGCCGCAAATAATGGTCCGAAGTGATGTTCTGGCCATTGGCTATTTCCCTTCGGGCTTGGTTTGGCTAGATGCGTTTGCGGCAATCGAGACTCCGAGATTGGACATGGCGAAATCGGCGAAGACCTCGTCGTAGAGTGCGGATGTAAAGGGGACATCTGCAAGAGCCGGAATGGCGGTACTACGACGGTTGCGATGATGAGGACGTTGAGCGTGATGGCGCCTAGGGATGCTGCGAGGCAGCGGATTGGCATGCGGGGCGTCGACTGGTCGCTCGTTTTTCGCTTCGCCGATATCCCCTTGAGCGGCGAGTGCCAGTCCAAGAGCATTGAAAATCGTCAGCAACTTATCGAGCCGAATACCCGTAGCGTCGCCCAGCTCGAGCGATGCGAGCAGGCGCTCCGAAACACCGGCTTTTTTAGCGAGGGCCGCACGGGTGATTCCCTGCGACTCGCGTGCCTGGCGCACGTAGATGCCAGCTTGGCGCGGTGTGGTGATGGGAAGAGTATCCACGGCGATCTCCTAACGTGCAGACTTTTGCATATCAGTATGACATGCAAAAGTCTGCACGAAAAGGCCTCATGCAAAACTCTGCATAAGGCCTTGTGCTGGCGTTGAGTTTTGAGCGATTGTGTTTGGCGTTACAGCGCCAAAATCCCCAGATGCTCAAGCAAGATCTTAAGCCCGATGAGGATGAGCACGACGCCACCCACGATGGTGGCGGGTTTTTCGTAGCGCGCGCCAAAGGTGTGGCCGATCGCTACGCCGGCGACGGAGAAGATAAACGTTGTGACGCCGATAAGCGATACAGCGGGAACGATATCGACCGAGAGCGCGGCAAACGAGATGCCCACGGCGAGCGCGTCAATCGAGGTGGCGATGGCAAGGATTAGGTACTCGCCCAGGTCGATCTTTTCGGCATCCTTGCCGTCGCCTTCATCCTCATCCTCGTCTTCGGTAAAGGCTTCCCACAGCATCTTGCCGCCGATAAAGGCCAAAAGGATAAAGGCAATCCAATGGTCGATGGGTCCGATGATGCCCATGAATTGACTGCCGAGTGCCCAACCGATCACGGGCATGCCGGCCTGAAACCCGCCAAAGAACAGACCGAGCACCACGGTGACTTTAAGGTTGATCTTTTTCATGCCAAGACCCTTGCAGATGGAAACGGCAAAGGCGTCCATCGAAAGGCCAACGGCGAGCAACATGAGCTCTGCGAGTCCCATAGTCTGGCTCCCTCTTTGCGGGCGAACCCGCGTGTACCTCTTGGGAGAGTAACAAAAAAGACCCGTGGCGTACGCGTTGCGCGCACAGCCACGAGTCTCGTTCATTAAGGCAAGCCAGGCCGCATCGGCCAGTGTGTTGACTTGCCGCGCCACCGGAGGCGAACCCGATCACGCGACTACTCCCTCATTTATGCGAATCCCGATGCTACCACATAAGCAGCTCATTTGGATTGGGGCTCTCAGCTGTGTTCGCTCATTCTGTAAGCATCGGATTTTGCGGGCGTCACAGGGGCAAACCGTGAGAAACTTATTGACGTTTATGGAGCGTATACGATGGGAGCGATGCCTTGGATAAGAACGAGCTGCAAAAGCGTATGGAACAGGCCATCCGCCTGACGGCACCTGGTCAGCCGATCCGCACCGCCCTCGACATGATCATTGCCGGTCACCTGGGTGCTCTTATCTGCGTCGGCGACACTGAAAACGTGCTCGCCGCCGGTAACGACGGCTTCCCGCTCAACATTTCGTTCACCTCGAACCGTCTGTTCGAGCTCTCCAAGATGGATGGCGCCATCGTCATCGACGGCGACCTCACCCAGATCCTGCGCGCCAACTTCCACCTCAATCCCGATCCCTCGCTTGCCACGAGCGAGACGGGCATGCGTCACCGCACCGCCGCTCGCATGTCGGTGCTCACCGATGCCATCGTGATCTCGGTCTCGGCCCGTCGTGCCGTCGTCAACGTGTACGTTCACGGCAAGAGCTACGAGATCCAGCCCGTCACCACTATCATGAGCTCGGTCAACCAGCTCGTCGCCACGCTCCAGACCACCCGTCAGTCGCTCGATCGCTCCCTGCTGCGCCTGACGGCCCTCGAGCTCGACGACTACGTTACGCTCGCCGACATTACCGGTATTTTCTCGAGCTTTGAGATCATGCAGCAGGCAAAGACCGAGCTTAAGGATTGCATCGTCAAGCTGGGCAACCAGGGCAAGCTCGTGCAGATGCAGCTCGAACAACTCGCCGGCTCCAGCATGGATACCGAGTACGACCTGATGATTCGCGACTATGCGAGCGATTCCTCCGAGGCAAACGCCGAGAAGATTCGCGCCGAGCTTGCTCGCATGACGCCTAAGGACCTGTCCGACCCACAGCATGTGGCGGCGGTTCTGGGTTACGACGACCTGGACGAGGACTCTGTCATGACGCCGCTGGGCCTGCGCACGCTTTCGCGCGTGTCCGTCGTGCGCGACGGCGTGGCCGAGAAAATCGTCGACGAGTACGGCTCGCTGCAGGAGCTCATGGACGACATCAGCGAGGATCCGGAGCGCCTGGGCGACTTTGGCGTCAACAACCCTGCTATTCTTGCGGACTCGCTGTACCGCATGAAGGGCACCAAACAGGGGAACGCATAATGGCGCCCGTATGCGCCGTGGTCGTTGCCGGCGGCAGCGGCCAGCGCTTTGGAAATCCCGGTGGCAAGCAGCTCGTTAACGTGGCGGGCCGTCCGCTTATGAGCTGGTCCATCCGCGCGTTCGATCGGAGCGATAAGGTCGGCCACATCGTCGTGGTTTGCCCTGCCGAGCGTCGGGCCGAGATGCGCCGCCTGGCCATCGACCCGTTTGACTATGACACGCCCATCAGCTTTGCCGATGCCGGCGATATCCGCCAGGATTCCACCCGTGCCGGCGTGCATGCGGTTCCGGCGGGCTTTGAATACGTTGCCATTCACGATGGTGCTCGTCCGCTCATTACGACCGAGGCCATCGACCACGCGATCGACGTGCTTGTGGGCGACCGCGCCCTCGACGGTGTCGTGTGCGGTCAGCCCGCGATCGACACGCTCAAGATCGTCGATGGCGACAACATCGTCGAGACGCCGCCGCGCGAGCTGTACTGGGCTGCGCAGACGCCGCAGATCTTTAGCGTCGATGCTATGAAGCGCGCCCACGCTGCAGCCATTGCCGAGGGCTTTATCGGCACCGATGATTCGTCGCTGGTCGAGCGCATGGGCGGGCGCGTCCGCTGTGTCCAGAGCCCGCGCGATAACCTTAAGGTGACGGTGCCCGAGGACCTGCGTCCCGTAACCGCGATTCTGCTCGGTCGCATGGCCGAGGGAGAGGACCTTCCCCATGTTCAGTAACCTGCGCATTGGCCATGGCTACGACGTTCACCGTCTGGTGGAGGGGCGTCGATGTATCATCGGCGGGGTCGACATTCCCTACGAGCGCGGCCTGCTGGGCCACTCGGATGCCGATGTGCTCGCGCACGCCTTGGCCGACGCCATTCTGGGCGCCTGCCGCGGGGGAGACATCGGCAAGCTATTCCCCGATACCGACCCCGCCTATGAGGGTGCCGATTCGATGGTGCTGCTCGCTCGCGTGATGGACTATGCGCGCGAGCTGGGCTTCGAGTTTGTCGATGCCGATTGCACCATTGCCTGCCAGCAGCCTAAGATCACCCCGCACCGCGATGCCATGCGCGCCAACCTTGCCCATGCCCTGGGTGTTGACGTCGAAAACGTGGGCGTCGCCGCCACTACGACCGAAAAGCTCGGTTGGGAAGGCCAGGGCGAGGGAATCGGCGCCTGGGCCGTCTGCCTGCTACAGAAAACCGTTAAGGAGTAACGAATGCGTATCTACAACAGCGCTACCCATAAAAAGGAAGAGTTCCAGCCCATCGAGTCCGGAAAGGTCCGCATGTACGTGTGCGGCCCCACGGTCTACGACAACATCCACATCGGCAACGCCCGCACGTTCATCAGCTTTGACGTGATTCGTCGCTGGCTCATCGCGAGCGGCTACGAGGTCACATTCGCCCAGAACCTCACCGATGTCGATGACAAGATCATCAAGCGCGCCAACGAGCAGGGCCGTACCGCCGCCGAGGTTGCGACGGAGTTCTCTGACAAGTTTATCGGCGTTATGCGCGCCGCCAACGTGCTCGATCCCGATGTGCGTCCTCGCGCCACCAAGGAGATCGGCCCCATGATCGCCATGATCAAGACGCTCATCGAGCAGGGCCATGCCTATGCCGCCGATAACGGCGACGTGTACTTTGCCGTGCGCAGCGATCCCAACTACGGCCAAGTCTCGGGCCGCAACATCGACGACCTTATGGTGGGTGCGCGCATCGAGGAGAACGAGGACAAGAACGACCCGCTCGACTTTGCCCTGTGGAAGGCCGCCAAGCCCGGCGAGCCCAGCTGGCCGAGCCCCTGGGGCGAGGGCCGTCCCGGTTGGCACACCGAGTGCGCCGCCATGGTACACCGCTACCTGGGCACTCCGATTGACATTCATGGCGGCGGCTCCGACCTTGCCTTCCCGCATCACGAGAACGAGTGCGCCCAGGCCACCTGCGCCTGGCACCAGGGTTTCTCCAACACCTGGATGCACACGGGCATGCTGCTGGTCGACGGCGAGAAGATGTCCAAGTCGCTCGGCAACTTCTTTACGCTGGCCGAGGTCCTCGAGCAGCACTCTGCCGCGGCCCTGCGTCTGCTGATGTTGCAGACGAGCTATCGCTCGCCGCTCGACTTTTCTTGGGAGCGCCTGGAGGGTGCCGAGAACTCGCTCACGCGTATCGCCGGTACGGTCGAGAACCTGCGCTGGGCCGCGAACCATGCGACGGCCGATGCCGATGAGGCAGCATCCAAGGCGTTTGCCGCCAAGGCCGCCGAGACCCGTGCCGCCTTTAAGGAGTGCATGGACGACGACTTTAACTCCGCCGGTGCCATGGGTGCTGTCTTTGGCTTTGTGACCGAGTGCAACCAGTACCTGGAGCAGGCGGGCGATGCTGCCGACAAGGCCGCAGGCCTGGCTGCCGCCGATACGCTGGCCGAGCTGCTCGATACGTTTGGCGTCGAGCTTCCCGAGCCCAAGGTCGAGCTGCCGCTGGGCCTGCTGGGCGTTGCCGCCGGCCTGGTTGCCTACACGGGTGACGACGTGGACGAGGCTGCTGCCAAGATTCTCGAGGCCCGCGCCGAGGCCCGTGCCGCCAAGAACTGGGATCTGGCAGATGCCATCCGCGACCAGCTCAAGGACCTGGGCCTGACGATTGAAGATACCGCCGCCGGCACTCGTATCAAATCTCTCTAATCCCCGCGGGTTTCCCAAGCACCCGACCTTGCCGTTCAAACCGTCGCTCGCGTACTCAAGTACGCGTCGCTCCTCTTTCACGGCAATCTCGGGCACTTGGAAAACCCGTACCGACCGCCCGAATTAATATTCATGGGCGGTCGTTTATTTTGTTTCGTTTGATAGTTGTATTTAGGAGGTCACTTTATGGCCGACAATCGCAAGCGTGCGCCTCGTGGCGGCAAGCAGGCTGCTTCTGGCTCGCGTCCGATTCGCCGCAATGACCGCGCTGCCGCTCCCAAGGGCCAGCGCGATCGCACCCAGGCCGCACGTCCGCAGCGCGATCGCAACCGCGACGCTGTCCAGGCTCCCAAGGGCGAGTTTATCGAAGGTCGTCGTGCAGCCGCCGAGGCGCTGCGCACTGGTTTTCCCATCAAGTGCGCGCTCATTGCCGAGGGCGGGGAGCGCGATGCCGCCTTGTCGCGCCTGGTCGACGACCTCAACGCCGTGGGTGTCCGCATTAAGTATGTGCCGCGCGCGCAGCTCGACGCACTGTCGAGCCACGGCGCTCACCAGGGCATCGCGCTCGAGGTTGGCAACTTCCCCTATGCCGATGTCGCCGATATTCTCGACCGCGCAGGCGAGGGCCCGGCACTTGTCGTGGTGCTCGACCACGTGACTGACGACGGCAACTTTGGCGCCATCGTGCGCTCCGCCGAGGTTGTGGGCGCGGCGGGCGTCGTCATTGCCAATAAGCGTGCCGCCGGCGTGACCGTGGGCAGCTATAAGACCTCAGCCGGTGCCGTCATGCATCTGCCTATCGCGCAGGTTCCCAATATCGCCCGTGCGCTCGACGATTTTAAGGCCGCTGGTTTTTGGGTGGGCGGTGCTTCCGAGCACGCCGAAGGCAGTTGCTGGGATGCTCCTTTCGAGGGCCGCGTGGCGCTCGTCATGGGCTCCGAGGGCGACGGCATCTCGCGTCTGGTGCTCGAGAAATGCGACTTTTTGACCAAGCTTCCCCAGCGCGGTATGACCGAGAGCCTCAATGTTGCCCAGGCGACCACGGCGCTGTGCTTTGAGTGGCTGCGCCGCAACGCCGGCGAGCTGATGGGGGAGGAGTAGCGCATGTCCAAAAAGAACCGTGCCAAGTCCAAGGCCAAGCGCTTTGGCGAGGGCTCGGCCAAGCCGATTGTTTCGGCCGCGACCTATGGCGTGGGCGGCAATGCGTTTGCGCAGGCTATCGCCGACCCAGTCTCGACGGTGCACTCCAACAAGCCCGAGCTGCTGGTGGTCGACGGTTACAACGTGATCCACTGCACGCCGCGCTACGAAAAGCTCGTGTACGACCATTCCGACGATCCGTATTCCAGCGACGTTCACGATATGGCGCGCACGGCGCTCATTAATGACGTAGCTGCGTTTGCCCAGGGCCGCTACGAGGCCGTGATCGTATTTGACGGCGCGGGCAATATCTCCAGCGAGCGCCCCAACCTACCGGCCCGCGGTGTGCGCATTGAGTTTTCGCCGACGGGTGTTTCGGCCGATACCGTGGTGCAGAAGCTCTGCATCGAGGCGCGCGAGGAAGGCCGCGCGTGTTCTGTAGTGTCGAGCGACGGCACGATCCAGGCCGTCGTCATGGGCAAGGGCGTTACGCGCATCTCGAGCCGTATGCTGGTGGACGAGATCAAACAGATCGACAACGACGTGCACGAGGCCGAGGAAGCTCCACAAATCAAGATGACTCTGGGCAGTCGCCTGAGCCCCGATGCCCTGGCCAAGCTCAAGGCCCTGCGCGGGAGGTAGGGAAGTTGGCGGGGCAATGCTGCCTCGCTAACTCCATTCAGCGATGTCGATCATTCTTTCGAGGCGCCACGTTAGCGCCTCTTTTAGATATGGCAGCCTTGCCGTGAGCGCGTCGTTTCTGGAAAGAATCTCGATTGCCTCGTCAACGAAGCCTTCGAGTTTGTCGCAGTCAAACCAGCCCATGTCCTCGACGAGCAACATTTGTTTGGCGGGGCTTGAATGAAATTGTGCGCTGGTAAAACTGTGCTCTCCCGCCCTAAGCTCCTCTAGTGATATGTTGCACCAGAGCGATGAGCCCGAATCGAAGATGGGGGCAGGTCTGCAAGCTTGCGTGTTTACGTTTCGCACGAGGCCGAAGTTGCGCCAATGACGATCGTAGTTGGCAATGATGTCGTCACATACGATCATGCGGTCAAGGGCATCCTTGACGCCTGTCACCCCGAGCTCCTCGCAGTTTGCTACATATCGCTCGTAGTCGGTTAGCCGTTCATCTGCGTTTGCGTACTGGTTTACATAGAACGCAGGGACATACTCTTCTTCATCAGTTAAGAAGACATCGCATGTGCTCAGGGCGGAAGTGCCCGTGCCCTCGAGCGAGTAAGGCACATAATCGCAGGCGTTTAGGATGCGACGGTGGAGCGCGGTCGCCACCAGCTCGTTATAAGGTTCCTGGTCCAGGTGCGCTCCTGCCTTATGCAGAATTCGACGTTCGCCCTCGCACGTCCAGTACTTTTGAAGATTGCCGTCCGAGGTGTTATCGGGCTTTGCGGCAGCCGCTTTTCCCTCTGGGGCAAAGGGTGCAATGGACAGCGAGACGTCATCAAAGGCGTTATTGAAGAAGTTGATATCCTCCCAGGTGAGACCGGAACCTTGGGGCCTAATCCAATACTGGTCGGATAAGGAGAGGCCGAGATTTCGCTGGACGAGTTCATCGGGAACATCGACTGCGGCTTCTGCAAGCAGGGAGGCTAGCCCAATGCGTGCGAGCGGGATACCGCGGCCGCGCCACCAGATGCGGAAGGAGTCTAGCGATATGGGGCTATTAGGGCCAAATACTCCAATAGGGGCGTGGGCGTAATCGATGTCGGCACCGATGTGGGTAAAGTCTTTTCGCGATGTACTGTAGACCAGCTGAGCGACTTCGTACGTGCGGTTCATGAGGGTGAACGCGATCTCGCTCTTACCGTGGCCGCGGCGGGGACGTCCCCCCGTTTTGGTCACAGAGCGGAGTCGCGTGTCGACGCTGTCTTTGTCGATGAGCCATACACCAGAAGCCTTGCGGGCCTCAAGTGCTCCGTTTTTTATGAGCTCCTGCACCCTGCGCGGAGTGATGCCGAGCAGCTCGGCGGCTTCTTTGGTAGTAAGCATCGCGAAACCCTTCGCCAGAACGAATAGTTTTATATATAGCAATTGTAATTAAAACTATTCGTTCTGGCGAATGGTTTTAAGATTGAGGGCGCACTGACAGAAATGAACGGGCCTGGTACGCGTTGTTGCTGGATTTTGCATATTTGTATAACGCCGTGCGGCCTGTTGCGCCCCGTCCGCAATTCCTTTATTCTTAACTCGCTTCGCGTGAAAGCGCCAAGTGTGCCAGTGTGGCGCAACGGTAGCGCAACTGATTTGTAATCAGTGGGTTGCAGGTTCGATTCCTGTCACTGGCTCCATGAGAGTTTCGGGCTCTGTTTCCTTGTGGGACAGGGCCCGTTTCTATTTATGTCGATAAGTCAGCGTGTTTGGCGCCAACCAAGCTTCAGGTTTGTCTCGATCCGTAACACGAGTGGGCTGAAGACCCTCCTTATAGTTACAGATCGAAACATTGCCAAGGGAAGGCCGATAACATCTCGATCCGTAACACGAAGAGGCTGAAAACCGTTCTTACTGTTACAGAATGAGACGTAAGCGGGGGTTTCTGCGAAACATCTCGATCTGTAACAGATAGGGGAGGAATAACCCTCTTACTGTTATAGGTCGAGACATAGGCCGGGGCGAGGTTGGTCATCGTCATCGAGCGTGGATTATCGGACACACGAGCGTGGAAAATCTTCCGCCTAGTGAATGAGCGTGGATAATCTGCCACTTTGGATTCGATGGCACGGCAAAGCGGGAGATTATCCACGCTCGATTTCAAACGGAAGAAAATCCACGCTCGATTTTGCCTGGGAAGAGCAATCTTCTGTCTGGGCAGCCCCGATCTCGACCTATATATAGGTGCAAATAAGCTGGTATCGAAGTTCGATACTGAAGGTGTACTCCACTACAGCAAAGTGTTACCTTGGGAAACGTCACCTCAGTATCCAAAACCACTGTCCTTCATATCCAAACTCAATAAAACCGCAGGTCACGGCTATATAGATACGCCCGGCACCGTGTATCTAGAGGTTTTCGTTGACAGCCCCCAAGGTGGCATCGTATTATCTTCTTCGTTCGCGGGGGCGGCGGTCCAAAAGACCAAAGGACCTGCGGATACTTGAACGATTGGGAGTTTGCCCGAGTGGTTAATGGGGACGGGCTGTAAACCCGTTGGCTCTGCCTACATAGGTTCGAATCCTATAGCTCCCACCCGTCAAGTGCCTGTATAGCTCAGTCGGTAGAGCACTTCGTTGGTAACGAAGAGGTCACCGGTTCAAATCCGGTCGCGGGCTCCATTCAAGCACGGCGGTGTAGCTCAGTTGGTTAGAGCACGCGGTTCATACCCGCGGCGTCACTGGTTCGAATCCAGTCACCGCTACCATAGGTAACACGGTGGCTTCTCAATAGTATGTTGAGAGGCCACTATGGTATAAAGGCAAAGTCCCGTCCGGGGACGACCTGTTAAGAGGAGGGCTTTATGGCCAAAGAGAAGTTTGAGCGCACTAAGCCGCATGTTAACATCGGCACCATTGGTCACGTCGACCACGGCAAGACCACGCTGACCGCTGCCATCACCAAGGTTCTCTCCGAGACCGAGGGCTGCAAGGCTGACTTCACTGCGTTCGAGAACATCGACAAGGCTCCCGAGGAGCGCGAGCGCGGCATTACGATTTCCGTCTCCCACGTTGAGTACGAGACCGCTGCCCGTCACTACGCTCACGTTGACTGCCCGGGCCACGCTGACTACGTCAAGAACATGATCTCCGGCGCTGCTCAGATGGACGGCGCTATCCTGGTCATCGCTGCTACCGACGGCCCCATGGCTCAGACCCGCGAGCACATCCTGCTCGCCCGTCAGGTCGGCGTTCCCTACATCGTCGTCTTCCTGAACAAGTGCGACATGGTCGACGATGACGAGCTCATCGACCTCGTCGAGATGGAGACCCGTGAGCTCCTCTCCGAGTACGATTTCCCCGGCGACGACATCCCCGTCATCCGTGGCTCCGCTCTGGGCGCTCTCGAGGGCGACGCCAAGTGGATGGACGCCATTCGCGAGCTCATGAAGGCCGTCGACGAGTACATCCCGACGCCTGCTCGTAACAACGACCTCCCGTTCCTGATGGCCGTTGAGGACGTTATGACCATCTCCGGCCGTGGTACCGTTGCTACTGGCCGTGTCGAGCGCGGTGAGCTCAAGCTCAACGAGCCCGTCGAGATCGTCGGCATCAAGGATACCCAGAACACCGTCGTTACCGGTATCGAGATGTTCCGTAAGTCCATGGACTTCTGCGAGGCTGGCGACAACGTCGGTCTGCTGCTCCGCGGCATCAAGCGTGAGGACATCGAGCGCGGCCAGGTTCTCTGCAAGCCCGGTTCGGTTACCCCGCACACCAAGTTCACCGGCGAGATCTACGTTCTGACCAAGGAGGAGGGCGGCCGTCACACCCCGTTCTTCGATGGTTATCGTCCTCAGTTCTACTTCCGTACCACCGACGTTACCGGTACGGTCAAGCTCCCCGAGGGCACCGAGATGGCTATGCCTGGTGACCACATCACCATCGAGGGCGACCTCATTCACCCGATCGCCATGGAGGAGGGCCTGCGCTTCGCTATCCGCGAGGGTGGCCACACCGTCGGTTCGGGCATCGTCTCCACGATCATTGAGTAAATTAGCTCTTTGATATAGCTGACTTAGAGAACCCGGCACTTATATGGGTGCCGGGTTCTTTTCTGCAATGGATATTGAGCCGTTGCTGGTGTCGAGAGGATCGATAATGGTCCTGGATGCACCGTCGATTAGCTCTCGATGGCTTCATTGATGTGTTCCAAATATGAATGGATCCACCGAGAACCAATTGACTCGAGGTTTTCATTGACAGCACTTACGTGGAGCTGATAAAGTAACAACTCGTGCCCGTACGGGGCGGAAATGAAAGGTTCAGGATACATGCGTACTCTAGTTACTCTTGCGTGCACTGAGTGCAAGCGCCGCAACTATACGACCACCAAGAACAAGTCGACCATGCCTGATCGTATGGAGATCAAGAAGTATTGCCCCTGGTGCCGTCACCACACGCTGCACAAAGAGACTCGCTAGTCTCTAGTCACATACGCCAGTAGTTCAATTGGTAGAGCATCGGTCTCCAAAACCGAGTGTTGAGGGTTCGAGTCCTTCCTGGCGTGCCAGTCATTATTCCGTAAGCTCCCACTTGGGGGCTTACGGTTTACTCATGTATAAGCGCATTGCGCGGAGGTAACCCAAATGGCCAACAAGAAGAACAAGAAGAAGGCTCAGCAGCCGGCACCTGCCAACAAAGCTGCCGCCAACTCCAAGGTTGAGGCCAAGAAGGCCGTTGCCAAGAAGAACGAGAAGGCTGCGAAGTCCAAGAAGAACGAGAAGCCTGGTTTCTTCGCCCGCACCAAGAAGTATTTCGCTTCGGTCAAGTCCGAGATGAAGCGTGTCACGTGGCCCGATAAGAAGGAGCTCGTGAACTACTCGGTTGTTGTTTGCGCTTCTCTGATCGTCGTCGGCGTCGTCATCGCTCTGCTCGATGCTGGCTTTGGCGAGGCTCTTGCTCTGTTCTCTGGATTGAGGGGCTAAACCATGTCTAAGCGTTGGTACGTCGTTCACACTTACTCTGGATACGAGAACCGCGTTAAGTCCGATCTCGAGCATCGCATCGAGACTATGGGCATGCAGGACCGTATCTTTGATATCGAGATTCCTATGGAGCGCGTCACCGAGATTAAAGAGGGTGGCAAGCGTGAGACCAAGGATTCCAAGATCTTCCCGGGTTATGTCCTGGTCCGCATGGAGATGGATGACGATGCTTGGACGTGTGTTCGTAACACGCCTGGCGTCACCGGTTTCCTAGGCGGCAACGGCAAGCCCGCTCCGCTTTCCCGCGACGAGTACAACAAGATGACTCGTCGTCCCGGTAAGGGCGATTCGCCCAAGCGCACCTCGGTTGATATTGAGGTCGGTACGTCCGTCCGCGTCACCGATGGCCCGCTTACCGACTTTGATGGCAAGGTCTCCGAGGTTAACACCGAGGCTGGCAAGCTCAAGGTCACGCTGATGATCTTTGGCCGCGAGACGCCGGTCGAGCTCGACTTTAACCAGGTCGCTGTCATCGCTTAAGTTTTCGTCCGTTCGCGCGAGCGTGCTTCTTCTGTGACTGCTCATCTCAGGAGTGCTTCTAACACGTGCGTGCTTACGATATAGCAAGTACTTCACACTCGTGATTCGAAAGGAATGACCATGGCTGAGAAGAAGGTTGCCAACGTCATTAAGCTCCAGATTCCTGCTGGTGCAGCAAACCCCGCTCCTCCCGTCGGCCCCGCCCTGGGCGCTGCTGGCGTGAACATCATGCAGTTCTGCCAGGCCTTTAACGCCGAGACGCAGGACAAGAAGGGTGACATCATCCCCGTTGAGATCTCTGTCTACGAGGACAAGTCCTTCTCCTTCATCACCAAGACCCCGCCGGCGGCTCACCTTATCAAGAAGGAGCTGAACCTCAAGTCTGGTTCCGCTAAGCCCCAGGCTGACAAGGTTGGTCAGCTCTCCCAGGAGCAGCTCACCAAGATCGCCGAGATCAAGATGCCGGACCTCAATGCCAACGACATTGACGCCGCCAAGAAGATCATCGCCGGTACCGCCCGTTCCATGGGCGTCACCATCGCTGAGTAGCGATTTCTTATGGTAACGGCGGGTGCTCCGACCGGGGCGCCCGTTAAATGTGTGCAATAGGGCACACGATACGATGTGGGAGGGCTCACGCCCGTTTAACCACAGGAGGTAATGCACATGGCTAAGCATGGTAAGAGCTATAACGCCGCTGCCGAGAAGATCGACCGCGCAACGCTCTACACCCCCCTTCAGGCTGCCAAGCTCATCAAGGAGCTCGACACCGCCAAGTTCGACGAGACCGTCGAGGCTCACTTCCGTCTGGGCATCGATACTCGTAAGGCTGACCAGAACATCCGTGGTTCCATCTCCCTGCCCCACGGCACCGGCAAGACCGTTCGTGTTGCCGTCTTCGCCGAGGGCGAGAAGGCCCGTGAGGCTGAGGCTGCCGGCGCCGACATCATCGGTTCCGACGAGCTCGTCGCCCAGATTCAGAAGGGCGAGATCAACTTCGACGCCGCTATCGCTACGCCGAACATGATGGCCAAGGTTGGCCGCATCGGTAAGATCCTTGGTCCCCGTGGCCTCATGCCGAACCCCAAGCTCGGCACCGTGACCATGGACGTCGCCAAGATGGTCTCCGAGCTCAAGGCTGGCCGCGTTGAGTACCGCGCCGACCGCTACGGCATCTGCCACGTGCCCCTGGGCAAGAAGTCCTTCTCTGAGCAGCAGCTCGTCGAGAACTACGCTGCCCTGTACACCGAGATTCTGCGCGTCAAGCCCTCTTCTGCTAAGGGCAAGTACGTCAAGTCCATCTCCGTGTCTTCCACCATGGGCCCTGGCGTCAAGGTCGATCCCGCTGTCCAGCGTGACTTCCTGGCTGAGTAACTGCTAGTTACTGCCTGAGTACAGCAAGCATTGCTAAAGAAACCCGGTTCTGCCTTGTGCAGGACCGGGTTTCTTGCTATCGCGTCAAAAGCACCATAAAGGGGACAGTGTCCCCTTTATGGTGGTTACCAGGGTGTTCTGGCTGTTGAAGACTCGATGGCTTCGTGGCGTTTGAGCTCGCGGCGCATGGTTTGTGAGTTGAGCCAAGCTGCTTGCCAGCCGCGGATGGGGTAGTGCGTCTGGTCGAGCTCAAACTGCGTATAGCCGCAGGCGTTGATGATCGTCGTTCCACACACATGCTGACGCTCGCGCTGAAAATCGCAACCGTAGCTTTGGTGCACATGCCCGTGCACCATGTAGTCGGGATTCCAGGATTCGAGTGCTGTGTTAAAACACTCGAATCCTCGATGCGGCAGATCGTCCAGATCACCCATGCCGGCGGCGGGTGCATGGGTAAGCAGAATGTCGCACCCGCCGACCATCCTAACCTTACGCGACAGCTTACGCATGCGCTTGGACATCTCGCGTTCGGTGTACATGTTGGCGCCGTCGCGATAACGCATGGACCCGCCAAGGCCCGCAATGCGAATCCCTCGGTACGTGTACACGCTGTCCTCTACGCAGATACATCCACCCGGTGCATGACGTGCGTAGCGGTCATCGTGATTGCCGCGCACGTAGATGAGCGGTTTGTTGATGACCGTAACCAAAAACTCAAGATAGTCCGGGTCCAGATCGCCGGCGGACAAAATCAGGTCGACTCCCTCAAAGCGTTCCTTGCGAAAGCACTCCCAAAGGCATCGTTCTTCGGTATCGGCTATGGCAAGGATTTTCATAGGGCAGGGACTTTCGGCTCATCGTCGAGCTGCGGAATGGTGCCTACCACGTTGTCCGCCAGCCAATTCATCTCGACAATCTGCCTGCTCGGCAGCGGAGGGAAGCCTTCGATCTGTACCACGCCGTTCTGGCTGTGGAGCTCGCCGCCAAAGGGGTTGATGGATCCCACAACAATGCCGTTGCGGAGCAACTGCACGAGTTTGCGCGTTTGGTAGGGTAGGCCCGGAGCGTAACGGATGTCGATAACGCCGGAGCTCATGCCATACCAGTAGTTGACAGCGCGCACTTGGTTGTCGTCGCTGGTCTCGTCCCACGTGCCGTGAAGAAGGCTGCGAACGATGAGCTCGTAGTAACGGCCCCAGTTCCATACGGGCATGGCGATGCCGGTGACTTTGCCGTCGACCAAGCGGTGAAGCCCGTAGGCCGTTGGGTCTTCGAGCGACTTTGACATGTCAGCGCCGGTCATGACGCTTACGCCTTCGCGGCACATGGCTTCGGCAAGACCACCGGCGGGAACATCGCCCCAGGTGAGGATGACCTGCGCGCGCGGGTCGAGCAGCGAGGCGCCAATCGCAAAGGCGTTGATCTCGCTGAGTGCGCCCGAGGCGAAGACCGACGCGTGGTAACCGATGCGGTGGTTGTCCGCCATGCTGGCCGCAAGGGCGCCCAGCAGAAACTTGGCCTCGTACATCTTGCCAAAGTACGAACGGACGCTTTGATGGGGAAGGCCGATAGAGCAGTTGAGGAACCGAACCCGGGGATACTCAACGGCAGCCCTGAGCGTGTATTCCATCAGGCGGTGCGAGGTCGAGAAGATGACGTTTGCTCCATGTTTGACAGCCGTTTCCACGGCGGCGTAGAACGCGTCCGGATCATGGCAGTCCTCGAACGCCTCGGTGCGCACGATACCGCCAAAGTGCTCATCGAGATACTGACGCCCTTGGTCGTGCAGGCTGTCCCAGCTCGACGTCGCACAGGGGAACTCATGGATAAAGGCGATGCGCAGGGGGTTGGCCGCCGAATAGACGGTCTTGCCCATAAAGAAGCTGAGCACGCCGGAGGTGGACTTGGCGGGCGACTCCTCCTCGTCGACGCTCGGTGCTTCGACAAGATCTACCTTGTCCTCGTTATTTTTGCCGGCAATGACCAGCTCGCGCCAGATCTTGCACAGGCGGTTTACGACGATATCCGTCGGTGTATCCAGCAGGCGGTCCTGGTTGTATACGTTGAGGTATACGAGCATGGCGTCGGCAGGCGTAATGTCCAGGTGGTCGCCGCCCGCGCGAAGGTAGGCGCGCTTAAAGAGTAAGAAGGTGTGGCGCAGGTAGTCGACCTTTTTCTGCGGCCATTTTTCGATAAGGTCCTGACCGAGCATCTTGGCGAGCGTCTCGTAGCTTCCCTCGCGTGAGAACTCGATCTCGTATAGGGGGCAGACGCGCCAAAACGCGCAGAACTCACCGTACAGGCGGCTTTCGACGGAATCCCATGTGCCGGGGTAGAGACGGGTGACCTTGGCCGAAACCGTCGGGGCGTCCAGGAATTTGAGGACACTGACGCGCTTGTTGCCCTCTTGGACGTAAAACCGATGCATGAACTCGGTGACGATGACGGGATCGCGATAGCCCTCGGTCACCTGGATGTCGTAGAGGTTGGACCACTTGCGGGCGAACTCGGTGCTAAACGGCAGCAAGGGCATAAAGTTGCATGAAAAGGCGGACTGACGGCCCTTACTAACCGTACCGACGACCATTTCGAGCGGAATGTCCCTTAGGCCGACGCTCTCTCGCTGACCTAAGGGGAGCTGGGCGACCAAGCTATCGAGGTCCGTGAGGTACGGATGCTCGCTTTGACTAATGGCGCGTCGGCGTCCTTGCTCGCCGCGCTTGCGTGCTTGACGATAGGCCTCTTCCATGGTGTCTACTCCCTTAGTCGTTTAAACAACGATATGAACCATGGTACCACGATGAGAAACCACCACAAAGGTGCCTGTCCCCTTTGTGGTGGTTTAGGCGATGATGGGGGCGATGGCGCGGATGCAGGCGTCGGCTGCCGTGAAAGTGGTGCTGTCGTCGCTGACGATAAAGATGATCTTGCCCTTAATGCCAAAGTCGCCGATCTCGCTAAAGAGCACATACGGCTCCTTGTCAAAACCCGAGATGGGCGAGACAGCCGTTTTAGTGGCGCTGGTCAGCTCGTCTGCCAGTGCGTCGAGTGAGGCCCACTTGGACGTGTCCTTTACGGCAACGGGCACGGCCACGCGCCCAAAGGGCATCAAATGCACGAGCGTGTTCTTGGAGATGTTGGAGTTGGGGACGATGATAGTCTGCCCGCAGGCATCTTCGATGGTCGTGTGGCGCCAGGTGATGTCCTGGACCACGCCTGATACGCCACCGACCTCGATGTTGTCGCCAGGCTTGATGATGCCCATAAAGGTCACCTGCATGCCGCCGATAAGGTTTGAGAGCGTGTCCTGAAAGCCCAGGGAGATGGCGATGCCGCCGACGCCAAGAGCGGCGACGAGCGCGTTTGCGTTAATGCCAAAGCAGTTGTCGAGGATAAAGCTGCCGCCGATCATCCAGATGACGGCGCGAGCGATGTTGATGAAGATGCTCGATGCTGGAAGCGGGTTATCGTCGCGGTTGAGTAGGTGGCGCAGCGTCTTGGAAACGACTTTGGTGGCGATTGCCGTGCCTATTGCCAAGATGCCGGCCCAGATGATGTTGTGGACCCACCGTTGCTCAAAGAAATGAAGAATCGGCTCAAACAATTCCATGTAGGGAAAACCTCCTAATGATCATTCAACCATGATACCCACCAAAAAGCCCGTCCGATCACATCGGACGGGCCGATAACTTGAGATGGGGCGGTCGCGGTGGCGTAAGCTGGGGCGCCGGCGAGCACGCCGGTAAGGAGTGCGGCGGTCAAGCAAGACGGGGAAGAGGTCTTCTCATGGCAGTTTCCTTAGTTCTTAACCAGTGGTCCCTGCTGACGCTGGATTATCGGCATAATATGCGAAAACCGCCGCAAAGGTGTCTGCCCCTTTACGGCGGTTTTGACGTTTGTGCAGATAAAACCTGCCAAAATTAACATCCCTTTTTAGCAGGTTTAGCTCAGCAGCATGCGGTCGTTGGCGAGCTCGCCGCCCGAGACCTCCTCGAACTTCTGCAGCAGGTCGGCAACGGTGAGCGACTTCTTTTCGTCGCCTGCCACGTCGTAGATCACGTGGCCCTCGTGCATCATGATCAGGCGATTACCCAGACGGATGGCGTCGTTCATATTGTGCGTGACCATGAGCGTAGTCAGGTGGTGCTCGTCGACGATCTCCTCGGTCAGATTGAGCACCTTGGAGGCCGTCTTGGGGTCGAGGGCCGCGGTGTGCTCGTCGAGCAGCAGCAGGCGCGGCTTGGTGAGCGTGGCCATGAGCAGGGTGAGTGCCTGGCGCTGGCCACCCGAGAGCAGGCCGACCTTGGCGTTGAGACGCGTGTCCAGACCAAGGTCCAGGCGCTTGAGCAGCTCGACGTACTCATCTTTCTCGGCCTTGGTGACGCCCCACGAAAGACCGCGACGCTGGCCGCGGCGCTTGGCGAGGGCCAAGTTCTCGGCAATCTGCATGTCGGCTGCGGTGCCGCGCATGGGGTCCTGGAACACGCGGCCCAGGTACTTGGCGCGCTGCGACTCGCTCAGACGCGAGATGTCGGTGCCGTCGAGCTCGATAACGCCCGAATCGAGCGGATATACGCCGGCGATCATGTTGAGCAGCGTGGATTTGCCGGCGCCGTTACCGCCGATCACGGTTACAAAGTCGCCGTCGTTGAGGGTAAGGTCGACGCCGGTAAGAGCGCGCTTCTCGGTGACGGTGCCCTTGTTAAAGGTCTTCTTGACGTGTGAGAGCTTAAGCATCTACTTCATCCCCCTTCGTGTAGGAGCTGCGGAGCTTATAGCGCTCCCAAACCACGGGCACGCACAGGGCCACGGCGACGATTACGGCGGAGAGCAGCTTCATGTCGTTGGCGTCCATGCCCAACTGCAGCACGATGGCGCGGATAAGGAAGTACACCACGGAGCCAAAGATGGCGGAGGCAAGACGGACACTAAACTGAGTGAGACCGCCGGGCAGCAGGCGGCCGAGCACCTCGCCGATAACAATGGCAGCAAGACCGATAACGATGGCACCGGTGCCCATACCAATGTCGGCGTACTTCTGGCTCTGGCAGATGAGCGCGCCCGAAAGGCCGATGAGGGCGTTGGAGAGCACGAGGGCGATCATCTTGGTGGAGTTGGTGTTGACGCCCAGGGCGCGGATCATGTACTCGTTGTTGCCGGTGGCGCGTAGTGCCGAGCCGATCTCGGTGCCAAAGAACCAATACAGGATGGCAACGATAGCCACAGCGAGCAAGATGCCCAGGATGATGGCGACGGTGGACTGCGGCAGGCCCGTCATGTTGCTGACAGACGAGAAGATGGTGCCCTTGGCAAGGATGGGCGTATTGGATTTGCCCATGATGCGCAGGTTGATGGACCACAGGCTGATCTGGGTGAGGATTCCGGCGAGGATCGCGGGAATCTCAAAGACGGTGGTCAAAATGCCCGTGATGGCGCCCGCGATGGCACCGGCACACATGCCGGCCAAAACAGCGAGCAGCGGGTCGACATTATCATTGACGATGAGCACGGCGCAGACGCAGCCGCCGAGGGCAAAGCTGCCGTCGCAGGTCATATCGGGGATGTCGAGCAGGCGGAACGTGATAAACACGCCAAGCACCATAATGCCCCAGAGGACGCCCTGCGAAACGGCGCCCTGCAATGCAATAAGCATGCTTTATACCTCCTAGGATAGGGTGGACACGTGAGTCACCATGATAGCGGTAACAATGTATAAAAGAGCTGCGGCCGGATGTTTTGTCTCATCCGTAACAAGCAGGGCGAACGCCGGTCTTTGGCGTTCGCCCCTGTGGCTGACATATTGAATAACACGGCAACGGCACGAGTGCGTGCCCTAGACGCGCTACCGCGCATGGCGTTACTCGTCCAGAGCGGAAAGATCGATGCCCAGAGCCTCGGCCATCTCGTCGTTCTTGACGACGACCAGGTCCTTGCTCGAGAGATGCTTGATCGGCATATCCTCGGGCTTGGCCTCGCCCTTCAAAATCTTGACGGCCATCTCGCCCGCGGCGTAGCCCAGATCCTCGTAGTTGATGGAGAGGGTGAACAGGCCGCCAGCCATGCACATACCCTCCTCGCCGGTCACGTAGGGAAGCTTGTTCTCCTTGCAGATCTGGCCCACCTGCGAGGCGCCCGCGGCGATGGTGTTATCGGTGGGGGAGTACAGCGCGTCGACCTTGCCCACGGCAGATTCGACGACGGACTGGATCTCGTTGGAGCTCGAGACGGTGTAATCGGTGTAGTCCAGGCCCAGCTTGTCGAGTTCCTTCTTGGCGGCCTTGATCTGGACGTCGGAGTTGGACTCGGCGGTGCAGTAGAGCAGGCCGATCTTCTTTACGTCGGGCAGGACCTTCTGCATCATCTCGAGCTGCTCGGCGACCGGGGTGAGGTCGGAGGCGCCAGTGACGTTGGTGCCGGGCTTATCGTTGTCCTGGACCAGGCCCGAGGCGGCGTAGTCGGTGATGGCGCAGCCCACGATGGGGATATCGGCGGTGGCGCCAGCGGCGGCCTGCGCGGCGGGCGTAGCGATGGCATAGATCAGATCGACGCCATCGCCCACGAACTTGTCGGCGATGGACTTACACGTGGACTGGTCGTTCTGGGCGTTCTTTTGATCAATCTTGACCTTGAGACCGCTCTTCTTGATAGCCTTGACAAAGCCGTCGTTGGCGGCGTCGAGTGCGGAGTGCTCGGTGAGCTGCAGAACGCCGACGGTGTAGTCGGAACCGGCGGCAGCAGAGCCGGAACCAGAGTTGCCGCCGCATCCGGCGAGCGGAGCGAGCGCGAGCAGGCCAGCAGAGACCAGAAGGCTCCTGCGGCTGATGGTGATGTCCTTCATATCGTTACCCCCCAGTATAGAAATGGCTGGAAACACTGCACTCAAACAAAGCGCAAGTGGAACTATAGTAGCGCGGATGTCCATTTTTACAATAACTTGGCGGGTTTTTTAATACAGAACCGGATGGGCGGTACGGGTAGTTGAATGGACGGCGGAGGTTCTTATGCGGCGGAGGCGTCCTCCTCGTCTAGCGCAGCAAAGAGTTTCTTGCCGTCGAGCAAGCGCGTGCTGACGTTTTTCATGCGGCTGACCTCAACGGTGCGCAGGGTGTCGTCGGCGCCTCGGGTGTCGTAGACCGTTCCCAGCAGATACGAGACGCCATCGCGTTGCCTGATGGCAAAGGGCCGGACCGTCATCCGCACCACCTCGGTTTCGCCGCGTGCCGTGACGCTCGAAATATCAAAGCTCACCGTGGTTCCGTGGTCGATGGCCTGCTCGATGAGCTCGCAGGTGTCGATGCGCTTGACGGGCGTGCGCGTGGCCTTGGTGGATTTGCTGCCGGCACTTGGAGCGGGCTCGGGTGCATCGAGGTAACCGCGAACGTCGGCACTCGCCATGGCGACCAAGTGCTGAGCCATGCTTTTTCGAATGGCGATGGGCGTGGAGCGGTTGCGCATGACCATGCCGTGGAGCCGGATGATTTCCTCGTCGGTGAGCGGACGGGTCAAGAGCCGATACCCCACGCCGCGCTTGTACTCAATTTCGTATCCGGCATGGCGAAGTGCGGAGATGGCGGTGTAGATGCTGCGCCGCGCCGCCGAAATGGGCATGCGGGCGGGGTCGTCGGGATGGGCGAGGCGCCGGATCAACTCATCGGAAAGCATGGCCTTGCCCTCGCCGGTGTTCTCGCTTAATAGTTGCAGGATGCGAACGGCGCGATAGGCTGCCATCGAGGCGGCGCCTCTGGTCGTGGTGTCGTAGGTTTCAACAGCGGTTTCGGTCATGGTGCCCACGTCCTTTCCGTTTTGGGTGGCAACGGTATGGAGCCTAGGACGCGGGGTTTTCCCAGGGGCGCAGGGCGCTCTGGGCGGTCGGTAGTCGTCGGCAAACGGCGGTTCGAGTTTTCAACAGCCCTGCTCAACTGACCAAAAGCTTGCCAAAAGCTTGACGGATGCTGTTGAAAAAAGCGTCTCTCGACCGATGCCGAGAGACGCTTGTGCGATGAGAGTTGGCGTGTGGCGACGCGAGCTAGCGTCCGACGATTAGAAGTCGGCGTTGCCCACGGTGCGCGGGTGCGGCAGGACGTCGCGGATGTTGCCCACGCCGGTGAGGTACATCACCAAGCGCTCGAAGCCCAGACCGTAGCCGGCGTGCTTGCAGGAGCCATAGCGGCGCAGGTCCAGATAGTACTTGTACTGCTCGGGGGCCATGCCCAGATCCTTAATTCGACCTTCGAGCAGGTCCAGGCGCTCTTCGCGCTGGGAGCCACCGATAATCTCGCCGATGCCCGGCACCAGGCAGTCGGCGGCGGCGACGGTCTTGCCGTCGTCGTTCATGCGCATGTAGAAGGCCTTGATCTCTGCCGGGTAGTCGGTTACGAAGGTCGGGCGCTTAAAGTGCTCCTCGGTCAGGAAGCGCTCGTGCTCGGTCTGCAGGTCGATGCCCCAGCTGACGGGGTAATCAAACTGGTGGCCAGCAGCGACTGCCTGCTCCAGGATCTCGACGGCTTCGGTGTAGGTAACGCGGGCAAAGTCAGAGTTTGCCACGTGGTCCAGGCGCTCGATCAGTCCCTTGTCCACAAACTTGTTGAGCATGTTGAGCTCGTCGGGGCAGGTGGCCATAACGTCCTTAAGGACGTACTTGAGCATGGCCTCGGCGTTATCCATGTAGTCGTTCAGATCGGCAAAGGCCATCTCGGGCTCGATCATCCAAAACTCGGCGGCGTGGCGCGTGGTGTTGGAGTTCTCGGCGCGGAAGGTGGGGCCAAAGGTGTACACGTCGCCAAAGGCCATGGCAAAGTTCTCGGCATTGAGCTGGCCGGACACGGTGAGGCTCGCATGCTTGCCAAAGAAGTCCTGGCTCCAGTCGACCTCGCCGGACTCGGTGAGGGGCGGATTTTTGGGGTCGAGCGTGGTCACGCGGAACATCTCGCCGGCACCCTCGCAGTCACTCGTGGTGATGATGGGGGTGTTGACGTAGACAAAGCCCTGCTCCTGGAAGAAGCGGTGGATGGCGGCAGCCGCGACAGAGCGGATGCGGAACACGGCACGGAATAGGTTGGTGCGCGGGCGCAGGTGCTGCTGGGTGCGCAGGAACTCGACGGTTGCGCGCTTCTTCTGCAGCGGGTAATCCGGGGCGCTGACGCCCTCGACCTCGATGGAGGTGGCAGAAAGCTCGAAAGGCTGGGGCGCATCGGGGGTCAGCTTGACGGTGCCGGTGCAGATGAGGGCGGCCGAGACGTTTTGGTGGGCGATCTCGTCGTAGTTGTCGAGCGCCTCGCGGTTCATGACGACCTGCAGGTCGCGGAAGCAGCTGCCGTCGTTGAGCGTAACAAAGCCAAAGTTCTTCATGTCGCGGACGGACTTGACCCAGCCGGCGACGGTGACAGTCTGGCCGCCGAGCGACTCGGCATCGGCGTAGAGCTGCGCGATTTTGGTGCGGTTCACGTATCCTCCCATAACGGTTGAATGATAGTTATCCATACAGTTCGATATTCTAGCAGCTCGGCTCATTTGGGCTATACAGATAAGGCATTGGCGGGATGGTTTTTCAAACGAAAAGCGCCCGCGGACAAATGGTCGCGGGCGCTTGACGAGGTGCCTTTTGGCTGTGTGGCGCGGGGCCTGGCTACTTGGTCTTGGCAACCAGCAGCGGGTCGCCAAGCTTGACGAGCGGGTTGCCGCCGATAAGCGTTCCAGACTCGCCGACATGGTCGATGCTCTTAAGACGATCGAGCTCGGAGACGATGACGGTCACGATGTCCTCGTGACCGGCGGCCTTGATGGCCTCGCGGTCGAAGCTGATGAGCGGCTGGCCTGCCTTGACCACATCGCCCATCTCGACAAAGCGGGCAAAACCCTTGCCGTTCATTTCCACGGTGCCCAGGCCGACATGGATGAACACGCGCAGGCCGTCTTCGGTAATCATGCCGATGGAGTGGTTGGTGACGGTGGTGGCACCGATGCGGCCGTTGGCGGGCGCATAGATGGTGCCGGTAATGGGCTCGATGCCATAGCCCTGGCCAAGCATGCCCGAGGCGATCGTCTCGTCAGGGACCTCGTCCAGGTTGACGAGCACGCCGTTGACGGGGGCATAGATGACGCCTTCGCGGGTGGCGAAGCTTGCTGCGGGCGGAACGGACGCCTCGCCCGTCGAGGTGAAGGTGGACTTAAACGAATCGAGCAGACCCATAGTTGCCTCCAACTTAAATAGGCGCATATCGCGCGCTTGGTTTGCCGGAAACGTTTCATATATGTTTCGCGGCTTGGTCAACGCCCCTTATTTTACGCTGCTCAGCGATACCTCTGAGCTGGGATTATGTGATATATCAGTTGAAGGGAAACTTATTGCTGGAGTGTTTCTGCGCCACGGGTTCAAGTGGGGTACGCTTGAAGGCGAAAAACAAGGGCGCATAATTTGCGCGAAGGGAGCACATATGATTGT
Organism: uncultured bacterium; assembly: GCA_905215815.1. Classification (GTDB taxonomy): domain Bacteria; phylum Actinomycetota; class Coriobacteriia; order Coriobacteriales; family Coriobacteriaceae; genus Collinsella. The sequence goes on from CAJMRN010000004.1 coordinate 32,940, forward strand.
CGAGAACCATGCGCTGTGGGGCGAGGAACCGACCGAGGAATATCCGGCGACGTTTACGTATTTGGGTGCCGAGCCGCTGCCCGATAAGCCGAATGGCCGCCGCCCTGCTGTGATTATCTGCGGCGGAGGTGCGTTTACGCATATCGCTCTGCATGAGCAGGATCCCGTGGCGTTTGCGTTTTTGGATCACGGTTACCAGGCCTTTGTGCTCAACTATGTCACGAGTGACACGGGCGATGTGAGCTTTCCGCACCCGCAGGCAGACCTTGCCAAGATGGTCGCCACGGTGCGCGCCAACGCCGACGAGTGGCATGTCGATCCCAAGCGCGTGTGCGTCGTGGGGTTCTCGGCGGGCGGCATGATCTGCGCTTCGCTGGCAACGCAATGGAAGACTGGTCCCTTCGCGGGCCTGGCAGGGGCGCGTCCGGACGACATTCGTCCCGATGCCGTGGTGCTGGGCTATCCGCTGCTCGACTTTGCCTATGTGCGCGACATGCAGACGCGCGACCCGCGCATCGACCTGCGCGTGCCCAAGACGGGCGGCAAGACGGGGCGCGATCTGCTCAACGACTACCTGTCGATGGTGACGGGTGACGAGGCAACTGACGAGCATCTGGCCGACATCTGCCCCACCACACACGTTTCGCGCCAGATGCCCCCGACCTTTGTGTGGGGCGTGTCCGACGATAAAACGGCGCCGATCGCGCAGGTCTATCCGTTTGCGCAGCGCATGGCCGAGGAAGGCGTCGTATGCGAGATGCACGTCTTTGACCAAGGTGGTCACGGCCTTTCGCTCGGCAACGCCAACACCGCGGTCGACAACGAGGACAAGCAGGTGGCGGTCCGTCCTTGGATTCGCCTAGCCTTCCGCTTCCTGGAGCGCCACGGGTTTTAGTTACGGCGTTTTACCAAACGCCGTAACCACTCGACGCTGCAAGCCCGCCAGGGCGGCAATCTGTCGATTGAACATCGGTGTGTGTTCGCGCTATCATGCGTGGTTAAATGGTTAGCCATGGCAAACGGTTAGCCAAGATAAACAAAATGTAACGCCCTGTGGGCGCCAGGGGAGGAACACGGACGTGAAGCTCGATACACTCGAGATTGGAAAGGACGCCGTTGTCGCATCGGTGACATCCGACGATCAGGCGCTTCGACAGCATATTTTGGACATGGGTCTAACGCCGGGCACCGAAGTTACCATGATGAAGTACGCCCCCATGGGTGACCCGCTCGAGATCCGCCTGCGTGGCTACGAGTTGACGCTGCGCAAGGACGATGCCGCTCGCATCGAGCTCGTGGGTGTTCACGACACCGATGCGGGTCCGCGCGCTAACGCCGCAATCGGCACGACGGAGCATCCGGCCCTGGGCGAGGGGACGTATTCGCCCCGCGCCGCGAAGACGGCCGTGCCTGAGGGCGCGCCGCTGCATTTTGCCCTCGCCGGCAACCAAAACTGCGGTAAGACCACGCTGTTCAACCAGCTTACGGGCTCCAACCAGCACGTCGGCAACTTTCCCGGCGTAACGGTCGACCGCAAAGACGGTACCATTCGTAACCACCCCGAGGCGAGCGTTACCGACCTGCCCGGCATTTACTCTCTGTCGCCGTACACGGGTGAGGAGATCGTGAGCCGCCAGTTTATCCTGGATGAGCATCCCGACGCCATCATCGATATCATTGACGCCACCAACATCGAGCGCAATCTGTACCTGACGCTGCAGCTTATGGAGCTCGATCGCCCCATGGTCATCGCGCTCAACATGATGGACGAGGTGACGGCCAACGGTGGCGCCGTGGACGTCAACCTGCTCGAGAGCCTGTTGGGCGTGCCTGTTGTCCCCATTAGCGCTGCCCGCAACGAGGGCATCGGCGAGCTGGTTGATCATGCCTTGCACGTGGCGCGGTTCCGTGAGCGCCCCGGTCGCCTGGACTTCTGTGCGCCTGATGGCTCGGACGGCGGTGCGCTGCATCGCTGCATCCACGGCATCGCCAACCTTATCGAGGACCATGCCGCGACGGCGCACATTCCCGTGCGTTTTGCGGCGACCAAGCTGGTTGAGGGCGACGAGCTGGTGACCGAGGCACTTCACCTGGATCGCAACGAGCTCGACGCTATCGAGCACATCATTACCCAGATGGAGGGCGAGGCCGGCACCGACCGCCTGTCCGCGCTGGCCGATATGCGCTTTAGCTTTATCGGCGACGTGTGTGGGCGCTGCGTCGTCAAACCGCACGAGAGCCGCGAGCACGTGCGCTCCGTTAAGATCGACCGCATCCTGACGGGTCGCTACACGGCCATTCCGGCGTTTCTGGTGATTATGGGCCTTGTCTTTTGGCTGACGTTTGGCGTGATCGGTGCGGCGTTGCAGGGACTCATGGAGGACGGTATCGCGGTCATCATCGCCTCGGCCGATGCGGGTCTCAAGGCGTTCGGAACCAACGACGTGGTGCGCTCGCTGGCTGTCGACGGCGTGCTCACGGGTGTGGGTAGTGTGCTGACCTTCCTGCCGATTATCGTCGTGCTCTTCTTGTTCCTCTCCATTCTGGAAGACTCGGGCTACATGGCGCGTGTGGCCTTTGTCATGGATAAGGTGCTGCGTCGCTTTGGCCTGTCGGGCCGTAGCTTTGTGCCCATGCTCGTCGGTTTTGGCTGCACCGTGCCGGCTATCATGTCGACCCGTACGCTCCCATCCGAGCACGACCGCAAGATGACGGTCATGCTTACGCCGTTCATGAGCTGCTCGGCCAAGTTGCCGGTCTACGGTCTGCTGTGCGGGGCGTTTTTCCCACAGGCGACGGTTCCCGCTATGGTCTCGCTCTATCTGATCGGTATCGTGGTCGGCTGCATTGCGGCTTTGGTGCTCAATCGCACAGCATTTAAGGGCGACCCGGTGCCGTTTATTATGGAGCTCCCCAATTACCGCCTGCCGAGCGTCAAGACGACGGTGATGCTGGCATGGGATAAGGCCAAAGACTTTATTACCAAGGCCTTTACCATTATCTTTGCCGCTACCGTGGTCATCTGGTTCCTTCAGACGTTCGACATCCGCTTTAATGTGGTCGCCGATCAGTCGCAGAGTCTGCTTGCGGGCCTCGGCAGCATCATCGCGCCGGCGCTGACGCCGCTTGGGTTTGGCGACTGGCGTGCATCCACGGCGCTCGTCACCGGACTTATCGCCAAGGAGAGTGTCATCTCGACCCTCACGGTACTTTTGGGCGCGACCTCGCCCGCGGCACTGTCGACCATGTTTTCGCCGTTTACTGCCTATGTGTTCCTGGTCTTTACGTTGCTGTACCCGCCGTGCGTGGCTGCGATCGGCGCCGTCAAGAGCGAGCTGGGCGCGCGCTACGCCGTTGCCGTGTTCGCGTTTCAGGTGGCAGTCGCCTGGATCGTGGCGTTTGTCGTGCATTCGGCGGGCATATTGCTGGGGCTGGCTTAGTTATTTATTGACGGCGCAACCTTTGTGTATCGAATTGTTTTCGGTTCCGTGTCCGTTACTGACGGATGCGGGGCCGTTGCTATATAATCGCCTCCGCTCAAAACGATTGGAGACGTTATATATGACTCAGGCAAGGCAAGACGGCATCACGCTCAAGCAGTGGCTCCCGCTCATCGGACTCACCTGTTGCGCCTTCGTGTTCAACACGTCGGAGTTTATGCCCATCGGTCTTTTGACTGACATCGCCGCGTCGTTCTCGCTCACCGAGTCCCAAGCCGGCATCATGATCTCGGTCTATGCCTGGGGCGTCATGCTGCTGTCGCTGCCGCTCATGGTGTTCGCTTCGCGCTTTGAGTTCAAGCGGATGTTGCTGGGCGTGCTGGCCGTGTTTTCGCTGGGCCAGTTTCTGTCCGCTGTGGCGCCGACTTATCCCATCTTAGTTTGCGCGCGCCTGGTGGTTGCCTGCGCGCACGCCGTGTTCTGGTCGGTCGCCTCGATCATGGCGTCGCGCCTGGTCGACACCCGCCATGGGGCGCTCGCCATCAGCATGATCGCCACGGGCTCTTCCATCGCACAGATCTTCGGCCTGCCGCTCGGCCGCGCCATTGGCCTGGCCGTGGGCTGGCGTATGACGTTTGCTGTGGTCGGAGCGCTGTCTGCTGTCGCGGTCGTCTACCAGGCCACGGTGTTTCCTGCCATGCCAGCGGGCGAGCGTTTTACGCTCAAGCAGCTGCCCGAGCTGCTCAAGAACCCGTTCCTCATCGCACTCTATGTGGTCACGGTGTTCATGGCGACCGGCTATTACGCGGGCTATAGCTATATCGAGCCTTTCCTGGCTCAGGTCGCGCATGTCGACGCAAGCGCCATCACTATGACGCTGACGGCGTTCGGCTGCTCTGGTCTGCTCGGAAGCTGGCTGTTTGGCCGCCTGTTCGATGGGCATCGCTTCCCGTTCCTTGCAATTACGCTCTCCGGCGTGCCGGCGGCCCTGCTGCTCATGGGTCCGGCCGCATCGTCGCTCGCGGCAGTGCTTGCCGTCTGCGCGTTGTGGGGCTGCTGCGCCACGGCCTTTAATGTGGCGTTTCAAGCCGAGCTCATCAAGTACACGCCCGCGGATTCGTCGGCTGTCGCCATGTCGATCTTCTCGGGCCTGTTCAATCTCGGTATTGGCACGGGCACCGCGATCGGCGGCGCTGTGGTTTCGGGTCCCGGTATCGCTTGGATCGGCTTTGTGGGCGGGGCGATCGCCGTCGTGGGCGTCATCCTCGCCATCACTGTAATGTTCCCGGCCATCCGTCGCGCCAAACCCGTTGCCTAACAACATCCCCTCATCAGTTGCGGTGGAATAGTTCTTGTTTAAGGCCTCTGAAGACCCAAGCAGGAACTATTCCACCGCAACTTATTTTGGGGAAGAGGATACAAGCTGGGCATACAATGGGTGGCGTTGCGTGAAGGATTTCTGGGAGGCTGTTATGTGGGCATACGAGACGACGTTCTATCAGATCTATCCGCTGGGCTTTTGCGGAGCTCCGCACGAGAATGCCGCGCCCGTTGCCGAGGACGAGCTCGCCCAGGTTGCCAACGCCGCGCCCAATCCCGACGCTCCCATCATGAAGATCGCCCAATGGGCCGACTACCTGCAGGAACTCGGCGTTGGCGCCGTGCTCATCAACCCGCCGCTCGAGTCCGATAGCCACGGCTACGACACGCGCAGCCTGCGCCATATTGACCGCCGCCTGGGTAGGGATGCCGACTTTGCCGCCGTGTGTGAGACGCTGCATGCCCACGGCATCCGTGTGGTGCTCGATGCCGTCTTCAACCACGTCGGTCGCGGCTTTTGGGCCTTCCGTGATGTGCAGGAGCGCAAGTGGGATTCGCCGTACAAGGACTGGTTCCACATCAGCTTCGACGGTGACTCGTGCTACGGCGACGGCTTTTGGTACGAGGGCTGGGAGGGCCATTTTGAGCTTGTGAAGCTCAACCTGCAAAACCCCGCTGTGGTTGATTACCTGCTTGAGTCCGTGCGTCACTGGGCCGAGGTCTTTGGCATCGACGGCCTGCGCCTGGACGTCGCCTATATGCTCGACCGCGACTTCATGCGCTGCCTGCACGCCTTTACCCGTGAGCTCAAGTCCGACTTTGTGCTGATTGGTGAGACGCTCCACGGCGACTACAACCAGATCGTCAACGACGAGATGCTCGACTCCTGCACCAACTACGAGTGCTACAAGGGCCTGTACTCCAGCTTTAACTCGGTCAACATGTTCGAGATCGCCCACTCGTTGCACCGTCAGTTTGGCGGCGACCCGTGGTGCATCTACCGCGGCAAACACCTGCTGTCTTTTGTCGACAACCACGATGTGCCGCGCCTGGCGAGCATCCTGACGGACAAGTCCTGCCTGCGCCCCGCCTATGGCATGCTGTTTGGCATGCCGGGCATTCCGTGCGTCTACTATGGCAGCGAGTGGGGGATTCCTGGCGAAAAGGGCGGCCCCGATGGCGACTGGGCGCTGCGACCTGCGCTCGATGAGCCTGCGCCCAACGAGCTGACGGCCTTCATCAAGCAGCTCACGCACCTGCGCTCGACAGACAGTGCGGCGGCCCGCGCCCTCAACTACGGTGCCTATCGCAACGTGGTGATCCAGAACAAGCAGCTGCTGTTCGAGCGCGCCTGTGACGGCGCGACGGTGCTCGTGGCGGTGAACGCCGTGGGCGAGCCTTACACCTTTGGCGCCGGCGAGCTCAACGGCTCCTTTGTCGATCTGCTTGCCGACGACGCGCTCGCGGTCGAGCTGACGGGCACCCTCGAGCTTGCGCCCTACGAGGTGCGCTATCTGTTGAGGGCCTAGGCCATGGCTGCGTCCGACGAGGGCTATCAACATATTGAGCATGGGTTTGAGCCCGTGTTCGACCAGCACTCGCGCGTTTTGGTGCTCGGGTCGTTTCCCTCGGTGCTTTCGCGCGCCAATGCCTTCTACTATGGCAATCCGCAGAATCGCTTTTGGCGCGTGATGGCCGCGTGCCTCGGTGTGCCTGTGCCGCCCAACGAGGGCGATCCTTTGGCAAGCGGTGAGCACGCGGCGCTCGATGCCTCCATTGCCGTCAAGCGATCTATGCTGCTTTACGGCGGCGTAGCCCTATGGGATGTGATTGAGAGCTGCGACATTAAGGGCTCGAGTGACGCGAGCATTCGCAACGTTGTGCCGGCACATATCGAGCGCATTACCGGCGCAGCCCCCATTGAGCAGGTGATATGCAACGGTGGCACAGCTGGCCGGCTCTACAGGCGCTATCTACAAGAACATACCGGGCTGCCCGCCATCGTTCTGCCGTCGACAAGTCCCGCCAATGCGGCATGGCGCCTGGAACGCCTTGTCGAGCGCTGGCGCGATGCCGTTGATTGGGGCGCTCTGTAATTTAGATATCTGATTGGGCGCGGGTGCCGAGGCGTTTGATGATGACGCGCCAGATTGGTGCGGGCACGGCGGGCCTGGCACGCACCATGCCGTCGGCATCGACACTACCGGCATTGCCACCGCCAAGCAGCTGCGCATGCTCGATGGAGCAGCCCATGCGCACAGCGCCTACAAGCTTATCCATCGCTTCCGAAAATGGTCGGCGCAAGACGCCCATGCGTGGGGAATGGCGAAGCGCTGCGATGCCGCTGCCGGCACAGATGACAATGCCGTCGCACCATGGCAGGTCACGTAGAATGCATGCCCGGTGCAGGCGGTCGAGGACTTCGTCCGCCTGCTTGTTGTTTTTGGACGCGGCCTGGACGACGACATAGATGCGTGTCTCTGTATTCCCAAGGCGATCGAGTATCTGCTCGACAGCGATCATCGCTTCATCGTCAAATGCATCATCAACAGCGAGCACCATGCCATCGACTGCACCGGTGTCATTTGCCTTCAAGTCGACTGGGCGGGGGAGCGCGGTGCCAGAAAGCTGGGCATAGGCGGCGATGGCATCCTGCAGGTCCCAGAGCAAAAACTCAAGATCGGCGCTCTCAGGAATACTGACAAACGCGATGTTATGCAGCGTTTTTGGTATATCGTCGCGTGTGGTCGTCTCCATGCCGCCTCCTTTCCGGTTGGTTTCCGTTTAGGTTACACCGTCTGGCGGCGTCTCGCCGCGCTATCCTAGTGCAACCCTTACGAAAGGAACGCCATGCGTCTGCCCATGAATACCTCGCTTGCCACGCTCAAGCCCTCCGGCATCCGTCGGATCAATGCGCTCGCCGCCCAGCATCCGGGGTGCATCGCGCTTGCGCTTGGCGAGCCTGATTTTCCCACGCCCGATGTGATTAGCGCCGAGGTGACCGCCGCGCTGGGCCGCGGCGACACGCACTATCCGCCCAACAACGGTCGCCCCGCCCTGCGCGAGGCGCTGTCTGCCTACATGGGGGACGCGGGCCTTACGTTTTCGGCCGACGAGGTCATCCTGACCGACGGCGCGACCGAGGCCCTGTCGGCAACATTTATGGCTATGCTCAACCCCGGCGACGAGGTCATTATCCCCACGCCGGCCTTTGGCCTGTACGAGAGCATCGTCGTGGCCAATCATGCCAAAGCGGTCTTTTTGGATACAGAGCCTGCACAATTCCAGATTGACGAAGACGCACTTCGTGATTGCGTGACACCGGCGACTAAGGCCATCGTCATCTGCTCGCCCAACAATCCCACGGGTTGCATCCTCGACGCGGCGTCGCTCGACGCCGTGGCGCGCGTGGCAGACCAGGCGGGCATCTACGTAATCTGCGACGACGTATATAACCGCCTGGTCTACGTGGACGGCTACGAGCGATTTGCCCAGCGCCACCCGGAGCTTCGCGATCAGACGGTAGTTATCGAGAGCTTCTCCAAGCCCTGGGCCATGACCGGCTGGCGCTTAGGTTGGCTCGCAGCCGCAGCCCCCGTCATCGCCGAGATCGCAAAGGCCCACCAATACTTAGTATCGAGCGCCGTCTCCTTCGAGATGGACGCCGCAGCCCGAGCCCTGACCGTCGACCCAGTCCCCATGCTCAAAGTCTACCGAGCCCGCCGCGAACGCGTGCTCGCAGCCTTAAGCGCCATGGGCCTCGACGTAGTGGAACCGGCGGGCGCCTTCTACGCTTTCCCGAGCATCAAACAATTCGGCCTAACAAGCGAAGACTTCTGCATCAAAGTCATCAAAGAAGCCAATGTAGCCCTAGTTCCCGGAGACTGCTTCGGAACCGAAGGCCACATCCGCTTAAGCTACTGCGTTTCCGACCAAGATCTGGACGAAGGCCTAAATCGCCTGTCCACCTTCATTTCGACCTTATAGTCCAGCGGGACGCAACACATCAGCCCACCGACATAAGGATTATGCGTGGGGCGCGCCGGCTAACGGACACGAGGATTCGCAGTAAAGTTACCGTAGCTCCGGCCGGGAGGGGCAGGGCGAGTTTTCCGTAGATTCCGCACGAGCCGAAGGCCACTTAATGTGGCCTTCGTGCGAGCCCAGGACTTGACCGAGCGGAAAACTCGCCCTGCCCCTCCCGGCCGGAGCGTATGCAGGGTTTGTGTGCGAATCCTCGCGCCCGTTGACCGACGCCGGGGTCCCCGCCATAATACTTTCGGTTCACGCACGAATCCGCTGCCAGAGACAGCCGGTGCAAACGGGCATCGCCCGCGAGCTTAATGGGATATCCCGCCAGCCGAGGTGGTCGAGTAGATATGTCTTCTCGCCCCCGTCGCTCATGCAGCGCGGGGGCTTTCTTTTTGGACATGCCCCCGTCACGTCCTTGTGGCGGACCGTGCCCGGAAAGAATTTGAGGAGGTGTAATTCATGCCCCAGCAGTACAAAATCGACAAGGTTGCAGAGATCGAGTCCCGTATCGCCGAGAACGCCGGTCTGTTCGTCGTCAACTACAACGGTCTGACGGTTAAGCAGGCTCAGGAGCTGCGTCATCAGCTTCGCGAGTGCGGCGCCGAGATGAAGGTCTACAAGAACAACCTGGTCAAGATCGCTCTCAAGAACCAGGAGCAGCCCGAGCTCGACGAGATCCTCGCCGGCCCCGTCGCTTATGTGTTCTACGAGTCCGAGCCGGTCGAGGCCGCTAAGGCCCTTAAGGACTTCTCTGCTAAGTCCAAGGGCGTCCTTGAGATCAAGGGCGGTATCTCCGACGGCAAGGCCGTTTCCGCTGATGATGTTAAGGCTATCGCCGAGCTGCCCACCAAGGATCAGCTTCTCGGCCAGATCGCCGGTCTCATCTCCGGTTTCGCTCGCGACATCGCTGTCTGCGTCAACGGCGTTTCCTCTGGTCTCGCTCGTTCGATCCAGCAGGTCTCCGAGCAGAAGGCAGCCTAGTCGCTGTTTTCACTCGCGGCGGCAACGCCGCACCCCTGGCGCATTCGCGCCGTGTTTTAACTGATCTCCGTGCACAGACACGGAAACCGAAAGGACTTAGAAATGGCTAAGCTTACCACCGATGAGATCATCGATGCTCTTAAGGAAATGACCCTTCTCGAGGCTTCCGAGCTCGTTAAGGCTATCGAGGACACCTTCGGCGTTTCCGCCGCTGCTCCTGCCGCCGTTGTCGCCGCTCCCGCTGCTGGCGCTGCTGAGGCCGAGGAGAAGACCGAGTTTGACGTCGTGCTCGAGGGCTTCGGCGACAACAAGATCCAGGTCATCAAGGCCGTCCGTGAGCTCACCAACCTTGGCCTGAAGGAGGCCAAGGAGGTCGTCGAGGGCGCTCCCAAGGCTGTTCTCGAGGGTGCCAAGAAGGAGGACGCCGAGGCTGCCAAGGAGAAGCTCGAGGCTGCTGGCGCTGCTGTCACCCTCAAGTAATCAGGCTTTCTCGCCAGATTTCTTTGCAGACGGGGTTCGCATTGCGAGCCCCGTCTTTTTTGTTATGACCACTCTATTTTGCTGGCTCGGCATGCAAATTGCTGTCGTTTGCGGTGCTTTGGGGTCGCTATCGTTGGGCGATATAATTGCACCATTCAAGCAATAATTTGCGTTGACCTGCTGAAGAATGGCGCTTGCCTGCATTAACGTTAATTAACAGCGGTAAGATAATCCGGCATCGCAATTTGGTCTGCGGCCGGTGAGCCGCATGCACGGGCGCTATTTGCGCCTGCGAAAGGATCCCTGAATACTATGAAGGCAATCATCCCCGCCGCCGGTCTTGGCACGCGTTTTCTGCCTGGCACCAAGTGCACGCCCAAAGAGATGCTGCCGGTGCTCGACAAGCCGGTCATCCAGTACGTCGTTGAGGAGGCACTCGACCCCGAGGAGGTCGACGATGCCATTATCGTCACCTCTCCCGGCAAGCCTGAGCTGCTGAGCTATTTCCAGCCCGATCGCTCGCTCGAGAACCTGCTTCGCGAGCGCGGCAAGGATGCTTATGCCGACGCCGTCGCCCATGCGGGTGGTATGCCGGTCGACTTCCGTTATCAGTACGAGCCCAAGGGCCTTGGCCACGCCATTCGCTCTGCCGCCGACGCTGTGGCAGGGGAGAACTTCCTGGTTCTTCTGGGCGATTACGTTGTGCCCAACCGTGACATCTGCGACAAGATGCTTGCCGTCTCTAAGGAGCATGGTGGCGCTTCTGTTATCGCCGTTGCCGCGTGCGCTCCCGAGGAGGTCAGCCGCTACGGCGTTATCGCCGGCGATCGCGTGGGCTCTCTCGAGGGCTTCGAGAATGCTGCCGACGACGAGCCCGGTGCCGTTTGGCGCATCGGCGGTCTGGTTGAGAAGCCCGCTCCCGAGGCGGCTCCGTCCAACCTGTACATCGTCGGTCGCTACCTGCTGAGGCCGCTGGTCATGGACCTGCTGGCCGACCAGCAGGCCGGTAAGGGCGGCGAGATCCAGCTGACCGACGCTATGGCCCGTTCGCTCGATCGCGAGGCCATGTACGCTGTCGTCATCGACCCGCTGTCGGGCTACGACACCGGTACCCCGTCTGGCTGGATGGCCACCAACGCTCTTATGGCTGCAAGCGATCCTCGCTTTGCAAGCGCCTTCTGGGACGCCATCGACGAGCGCGGCGGCTTGATGCGCAAGTAAGCCTTCGGGCAGCGACATTTACGGGTGCGGACTTCGGTCTGCGCCCGTTTTTTATAAGGGCTGCGATTGTTGGCTCTCTGTTCACAGAAAATATATGAACAGATGTTCGATACACATGCATCTACCTGCGTGTTTTCTGTCGAAAAACTTTGCTACTCCAAAAACTCAATCGCGTCAAGGCTTTTCTTGCTCAACGGTCGGTACCTGATAAACTATTAGGTTGCGATAACTGGCGAAGCTATGCCTCGCCAACCCACCGAGCATTTCCGTGAAGGAGGAAAAACCTGGTGACCTACGCATACACTGCCACTGAGCGCAAGCGCGTCAGCTTCGGGAAAATCCCGGAGGCCATGGAGCTCCCCAACCTTATCTCTGTTCAAAGGGAATCCTTTGAGCGTTTTAAGGACGAGGGCCTTCGTGAGGCGTTCAAGGAATCCAGCCCCATCCAGAGCCAGAACCATGTTCTCGAGGTTACCTTCGGCGAGCATCAGTTCGGCGACCCCGCGCATACCGTCGAGGAGTGCCGCGAGAAGGATATGACCTATCAGGCTCCGCTTCTGACCGACGTCCGTCTTACCAACAAGGAAACCGGCGAGATCAAGGAGCAGCTCGTCTTCATGGGTGACTTCCCCATGATGACTGATCAGGGCACCTTCATCATCAACGGTACTGAGCGTATCGTCGTCTCGCAGCTCGTCCGCTCCCCGGGCGTGTACTACAGCTCCGAGATGGATTCGGGCAAGCAGATCTACAAGGCCCAGATTATCCCGTCCCGCGGTGCCTGGCTCGAGTTTGAGGTCGACAAGCGCGACCAGCTCATGGTCTCCATCGACCGTAAGCGCAAGCAGAGCGCCACGATGTTTCTGCGCGCCCTTGGCATCGCCGTCACCAACGACGACATCATCGAGCTGCTCGGCAACTCCGATGTGATCAAGCGCACCCTGGAGCGCGATACCGCCCTCACCCGCGAGGATGCCCTCATCGAGATCTACCGTCGCCTGCGCCCGGGCGAGCCTCCCACCGTGGATGCTTCCCGCAGCCTGCTCGAGGGCCTGCTCTTCAACCCGCAGCGCTACGATCTGGCCCGCGTCGGTCGTTATAAGGTCAACAAGAAACTTAACCTCACCACCGAGGAAGAGGTCACGGTGCTCACCGACGAGGATATCGTCGCTACGCTGCGCTACCTGCTGTCCCTCGCTGCTGGCGAGCAGGGCTTCAAGGTCGACGACATCGACCACTTTGGCAACCGCCGCATCCGTACCGTCGGCGAGCTCGTCGCCAACCAGTTCCGTATCGGCATGAGCCGTATGGAGCGCGTCGTCCGTGAGCGCATGAGCTCCCAGGACATCGATGAGATCACCCCGCAGTCGCTCATCAACATCCGCCCGATCGTGGCCTCCATCAAGGAGTTCTTCGGTTCCTCGCAGCTCTCGCAGTTCATGGACCAGGCGAACCCCCTGACCGGTCTGACCCACAAGCGCCGTCTGTCCGCACTCGGCCCTGGCGGTCTTGCCGGCCACAAGTCGGGTTCCAGCCGCCGCACTAACGTGCCGACGGCCGTCCGCGACGTTCACAACTCGCACTACAGCCGCATGTGCCCGATCGAGACCCCCGAAGGCCCCAACATCGGCCTGATCGGCTCGCTCGCCCTCTACGCCCGCGTCAACGAGTACGGCTTCATCGAGGCTCCGTTCCGTCGCGTCGAGAACGGCGTTGCCACTGACCAGATCGACTGGATGACCGCTGACGAGGAAGAGAAGCACGTCATCGCGCCGGCCAACACGCCGCTCGATCCCAAGACCAACGAGTTCATTACGACCGATGCCGAGGGCAAGATTGTCCGTCCACACACCGTGATCGCCCGTACCCGCGACTTCGACGGCTCCTTCGGCGCTCCCGCCGACGTGCCTGTCGAGGACGTCGACTACATGGACGTCTCGCCGCGTCAGATGCTCTCCGTCGCAGCCACGCTGATCCCGTTCCTTGAGCACGACGACGCCAAGCGTACGCTCATGGGCGCCAACATGCAGCGTCAGGCCGTGCCGCTGGTTCACCCTGCCGCTCCCTATGTCGGTACCGGCATGGAGCGTCGCGCCGCCCTGGACTCTGGCGAGGTCACCCTGGCCAAGAACGCCGGCGAGGTCATCTTTGCCGACGCTTCCAAGATTATCGTCAAGCATGCCGGTGGCATGGACGAGTATCACCTGGCCAAGTACCAGCGCTCCAACCAGTCCACTTGCATCAACCACCGTCCGCTCGTGCGTGTCGGTGACACCGTTGAGCAGGGCGAGCCTCTGGCCGATGGTCCTTCGACCGATCATGGCGAGCTCGCACTGGGCCAGAACCTCACCGTGGCATACATGCCGTGGGAAGGCTTCAACTACGAGGACGGTATCGTCGTGTCCGAGCGCCTGGTGGCCGAGGACCTGCTGACGACCATCAATATCACCCGTCACGAGATCGACGCCCGCGACACCAAGCTCGGTCCCGAGGAGATCACTCGCGAGATCCCGAACCTCTCCGAGGATATGCTTGCCAACCTCGACGAGGACGGCATCATCCGCATCGGCGCCGAGGTCGGTCCTGGCGACATCCTGGTCGGCAAGGTCACGCCTAAGGGCGAGAGCGCTCTGACCGCCGAGGAGCGCCTGCTGCGCGCCATCTTCGGTGCCAAGGCTCACGACGTTCGCGACACCTCCCTTAAGATGCCTCACGGCGCTTACGGCCGCGTTATCGACGTCGTCCGCTTTAGCCGCGAGAACGGCGACGACCTGGCCCCCGGCGTCAACGAGCAGGTGCGCGTCTACGTCGCTCAGCGTCGTAAGATCCAGCAGGGCGATAAGATCGCCGGCCGCCACGGCAACAAGGGTGTTATCTGTAACGTTCTGCCGGTCGAGGACATGCCCTACATGGCTGACGGTACCCCGATCGACGTTATCCTCAACCCGCTGGGCGTTCCTTCGCGTATGAACGTCGGCCAGCTGCTCGAGTGCCACCTTGGCTGGGCTGCTGCCTGCGGTTGGGATACTGAGCAGGCCGACTCCGACAAGTACGTCCCCGGTCCGTTCTTCACCGCGACGCCCGTCTTCGACGGCGCCAAGGAGGACGAGATCGCCGAGGTCATCCGTCGCGCCAACAAGAACATGCTCAACAAGGCCACCGCTGCCTTTGGCGATCACATGCGCCCTGAGTTCGTCACCCAGCTTGACGAGCGCGGCAAGACCCGCCTGTTCGACGGCCGCACCGGCGAGGAGTTCCGCGAGCCCATTACCGTGGGTACGTCCTACATCCTCAAGCTCGGCCACATGGTCGACGACAAGATCCACGCGCGTTCGACTGGCCCTTACAGCCTGGTTACCCAGCAGCCTCTGGGCGGCAAGGCTCAGTTCGGCGGTCAGCGCTTCGGCGAAATGGAAGTCTGGGCTCTGGAAGCTTACGGTGCCGCTTACACCCTGCAGGAGATCCTGACCGTCAAGTCCGATGACGTTGAGGGCCGTGTCAAGACCTACGAGGCCATCGTCAAGGGCGAGCCCATCCCGCAGCCCGGCATCCCCGAGTCCTTCCGCGTTATGCTGAAGGAACTGCAGTCTCTGGGTCTGGACGTTGTTGTTCAGGACAAGGACGGCAACGAGATCGACATGCGTCAGAACTTCGACGACGAAGAGACCGGCTTTGATATGCGCGATGTTGCCGGCACTGAGAACGTCGTGCAGGAGAGCGAACTGCTCAACGATTATAATATTAAGGATGCCGATGCCGGTTTCGATGATCCTTCTGTGCTGGAGGACAATAACTCCGGTGCCGAAGCTCCCGCTTCTTCTGACGAAGTAGATTTCTGATCAGACAAAGAACACAAGCCTCAAGCCCCCTGTTCCGCGTGCTGCGGCAGGGGAGAGGGGCCTGTGGTCTGAACAAGAAAGCCGCCTGTATCATCGAGACAACTAGAGATTAAGAAAGGGTTCGTTTCATGGAAAACAACGTTTTCGATTCCATCAAGATCGGCCTTGCCTCCCCGGAGCAGATCCGCAACTGGAGCTACGGCGAGGTCAAAAAGCCTGAGACCATCAACTACCGTACCCTGAAGCCGGAGCGCGACGGCCTGTACTGCGAGCGCATTTTTGGACCTACCAAGGACTGGGAGTGCCACTGCGGTAAGTACAAGCGCATCCGTTACAAGGGCAAGGTGTGCGATCGCTGCGGCGTCGAGGTCACCAAGGCCAAGGTCCGCCGTGAGCGTATGGGTCACATCGAGCTGGCCGCTCCTGTGAGCCACATCTGGTACTTCAAGGGCATCCCCAGCCGCATCGGCCTGATGCTGGACATCAGCCCCCGCCTGCTGGAGAAGGTGCTGTACTTTGCAAGCTATATCGTCACTGATCCGGGCGCTACCCGTCTGGAAAAGAAGCAGCTGCTCACCGAGAGCGAGTATCGTGAGATGCGCGACCACTACGGTGATGAGTTCGAGGCTGCTATGGGCGCTGAGGCCATTCAGGATCTGCTGAAGGAGATCGATCTGGATCAGCTGAGTGAAGAGCTGACTGCCGAGGTGGAAAAGTCCTCCGGCCAGAAGCGCGTGCGCATCCTCAAGCGTCTGGAAGTAGTTGAGGCATTCCGCATTTCCGGCAACCGTCCTGAATGGATGGTCATGGATGTGCTGCCTGTTCTGCCGCCTGACCTGCGCCCCATGGTCCAGCTGGACGGCGGCCGTTTTGCCACCTCCGACCTGAACGACCTGTACCGCCGCGTGATCAACCGCAACAACCGTCTGCGCCGCCTGCTGGAGCTGGGTGCTCCCGACATCATCGTGCGCAACGAGAAGCGCATGCTGCAGGAGGCTGTGGACAGCCTGATCGACAACGGCCGCCGCGGCCGTCCGGTCACCGGCCCCAACAACCGCGCACTGAAGAGCCTTTCCGATATGCTGAAGGGCAAGCAGGGCCGCTTCCGTCAGAACCTGCTGGGCAAGCGTGTTGACTACTCCGGCCGTTCCGTTATCGTTGTCGGCCCTGAGCTGAAGATGTACCAGTGCGGTCTGCCCAAAGAGATGGC